>CACZSG010000034.1 GCA_902783665.1 uncultured Lachnospiraceae bacterium
AAGAATTCCTGAAAGGCACAGGGCTGTATATTTTTTCGTTTTCATTTTTATTCTCCTTTCATTTGTTCAGGTTTTTCAACTTTTCTGCATTATATTCCCCCCAACCTTAAATGAACTTAAAAAAGGGAAAAATCCGAAAAAAAAACAAGGCGCCCCCTGCCAAACAGCAGAGGTTCGCCCTGATATAATAAACTAGCCAGCAGAGGTTCACTCTAATGTAATACACTAACATCGGAATTCCGACAGTAATGTACTTACAAACTCAAAGTACCTCAAGACAGATCCAAAACACAGCTCTTCAAGGCTGCTCCTTAATGTACCCGGCCTGCCGCAGGAACCGGATCAGCAGTTCCCCCATAATCTCACTGTCCGCTATATAGCTTCCATGGTCCGCTCCTTCCACGACCACCAGATGCGCATCCGGAAGATTCGAAACAATCCGGTCGGTCTCCGTCCGGAGGATCAGATCATTGTCTCCCACGGTGACCAGCACGGGGATCTGGATCTTCCCAAGCATTTCGGGGTCTATGTGCGGTTCCGTCAGCATCAGGGTGACCAGCGGGTCCGGCTTCTTCCTGTTCAGCTCGGTGAATTCCTCCAGGAACGAAGGAACAAGCCCTTCCGGTGACAGATTGGTTCCGCTGACCGCCAGAACGCCCAGGGTACCCGGGTGCGTCATCTCCAGCAGAAGCCCGATGATCCCCCCGTCACTGTGCCCGTACAGGGCGGGCTTTTCCAGCCCCAGTGCCTGAATGAACTGGTACATGTCCTCCGCCATATCCGCGTAGTGGTATTCCTCCAGCGGCTCATTGGCGCCGTGACCCCGGGAATCCGGCGCATAGACCCGGCAGCCTGCTGCCGTCAGCTGCTCCATTTCCGTTCGGAACAGACTGTGGTCCTCGCCGTTTCCGTGGACCAGAATAACGGGGCTTCCTTCTCCCTCCACGGCATAGTGCAGGGTCATCCCGTTTACATTCACACATCTGGAAGCTTTAAATTCTTTTTCTTTTCCGCTCATTTCTGTTTCCTGTCGTCTGTTTTTCCGCTGAACCGGTTCCTGATAAATGTGCTTCGTCCGCTTAACGAACCTGCCTCGTCATTCCCCGTCCTCCGGCCGGTCATCAAACAGCTCTTATGAATTGGAAGATGTCGGCATGAACGGCATGATCGCCCTGGCAACAGCGCTGATGGGCATAGTCTGCAGCCATACTTCTCCCGGGCCTTCCAGCACTGTATTGAACAGGCCTTCGCCGCCGAACAGCTTGTTCTTCAGGCCTTTCACGGACACAATGTCCATGGACACGCTGCTCTGATAGCCCAGCACATTTCCCGTATCCACGATCAGCTGCTGTCCGGGAGCCAGGTTGAACTTTCTCATGGAACCGTCCACCTCGACAAAGGCAAGGCCTTTGCCGCTGAAGCGCTGCATGATGAAGCCTTCTCCACCAAAAAGTCCTGTGCTCAGCTTTTTCTTGAATTCCACATTGATCTTCACACCTGCTTCCGAAGCAAGAAAGGCGGATTTCTGGAAGATCCAGTCCTGGGTGGAAACATCAATGACGCAGATGGATCCGGGGAAGCTGGAGCCGAAGGCGATCATCCCCTCTCCTCCCTTTGCGGTATAGATGTTCTGGAAAATGCTTTCACCGGAAAACAGACGGCCAAAACCGCCGGCCCCGGATGTGGACATGTCCATGTTTGAGGACATCCATACCATGGAGCCGCCTTCTGTGATCATCGACTCATTTTTGCTCAAGTGACATTCCACGACCGGAAATGAACCTCCAATAATTTCATACTGCATAACTTTTCCTCCTTTTCATTTTATCTTCTATATTATTTCATTCTTTGTATTTCACCCTTTGTATTTCATCCTCTGTATTTTATCACATTTTTCACTGAAATAGTGAAACCATAGGCCCCGGTTTTCAAGGCATCATCCGGCCTTCTCATGGGTTCTCCGCTTCAATGCCATCATGCATCCAAACGCCACCAGGCTGCACACCGCGCCAAAGCTGAACACACCTCGCCATCCCAGATTCATTTTGTGGAACGTGCTGCTGATCACGGGTGACGAGATGGAAGCAATCACCAGCGAGATCATGACGTACCCGTAATTCTCGCTGAAATGTGCCATTCCGAACACCTGGCTGACCAGGGACGGGAAATTTCCCATAACACCCCCGAAACAGGTATAGGCCAGAATTACCGCCGCGGTCACCAGCAGCCCCTTTCCGAAAACAAGAAGCAGCATCGCGGCCAGCGCCACCGCAAAGACACCAAGGATGCAGGGAATCCGCCCTACCTTGTCCGCGATGGAAGGCAGCACCAGTCTGGAAGCAGCGTTCATGACAGAGCCGGCCATCACCGAGGCCACCGCGATCTCCGCGGCAACACCGGTATCCATCTGAAGCGTCTGGGAGACCGGCGACAGAAGGAAGTAAGGCATCAGGCCCCCGATCATGGCAAGCATGATCAGGTAGAACTCCGATGTCGCAAACATTTCTTTCGGCGTATACTGGCGGGCAGCCGGGACTTGCACCGTGCCTGCCTGTTCTTTCCAGTTTCTTTCCTCCGGTTCCGCGTAGAACCAGACGCCAAGCGCGCCGGCTGCCGCGATCAGGATGCCCGTCACCAGAAGAGCGGTTTCAGGCCCGCTCTGTTTTAGCAGGGCACGGCTGAAAGGAGCCAGAAAGAAACCGCAAAGTCCGTTGGCCGTAACAATGGTGCCCGAGGCAAATCCTCTTCTTTCAGGAAACCATTTCTGCGCCGTTGCAAGAATGATGGTGTAGATCATTCCCTCACCGATTCCCACCATGACCCCGAGGGTCAGATAGAGAAACACCGGCGTTCCGTGAAGAGAACGGGACGCAAGCAGCACCCCGGCAGCAAAAATCAGGCTGCCGGCCCCGACAATTTTTTTCCGGGAGACAGATTGATTTTCCAGCCTCCCGCCGATGATATTGCCAAAAACGAAAAATGAGTTGGCAATATAAAAGGCCAGCGAGGCCTGCCCCTCCGTCCACCCGGTCACCTCCGTCACGTACGGCAGAAAAACGGACCACACATGGATGAA
>CACZSG010000035.1 GCA_902783665.1 uncultured Lachnospiraceae bacterium
ACCGTCCTGGATATCGGAAAGGATCTTTTTCATGGTCTTCTTTGTCTCTTCCGTGATAAGCTTCGGACCGGTCACATAGTCGCCGTATTCTGCCGTGTTGGAGATGGAGTAGCGCATTCCGGCAAAACCGGACTGATAGATCAGGTCAACGATCAGCTTCATCTCATGGATGCACTCGAAATAAGCGTTGCGGGGATCATATCCGGCTTCCACCAGTGTCTCGAAACCTGCCTGCATCAGAGCGCATACGCCTCCGCAGAGGACTGCCTGCTCACCGAACAGGTCCGTCTCGGTCTCCGTACGGAAGGTGGTCTCAAGAACGCCTGCTCTCGCGCCGCCAATGCCGAGCGCGTATGCAAGTGCCAGATCAAGAGCTTTTCCGGTGGCATCCTGCTCGACGGCTACCAGACAAGGAACGCCCTTGCCTGCTTCATATTCGCTGCGGACGGTATGTCCCGGTCCCTTCGGGGCGATCATGGTGACGTCGACAAATTTCGGCGGTCTGATGCAGCCGAAATGAATGTTAAAACCATGGGCAAACATCAGCATGTTTCCCTCTTCCAGGTTCGGCTCGATATCGTTCTTATAAAGAACGGCCTGCTTTTCATCATTGATCAGGATCATGATGATATCAGCCTTTTTGGCAGCTTCCGCAGCTGTGTAGACCTCAAAGCCCTGTGCCTCTGCCTTTGCCCAGGAACGGCTTCCGTTGTAAAGTCCGATGATGACTTTGCATCCGGAATCTCTCAGGTTCAGGGCATGCGCATGTCCCTGACTGCCGTATCCGATGATCGCGATGGTCTTGCCTTCCAGAAGGGAAAGGTTACAGTCTTTCTGATAATAAATTTTTGCAGCCATAGTTTTTAACCTCTCATTCTTATGTATTTTAAAATAATACTCACTCAGTTACAGATACCGCACATCCTGCGCGCCTCTCGACAGCCCGGTGATACCGGTGCGGGCAAGCTCCAGGATCTCGTAGCCGTCCAGCAGTTCCAGGAACGCCGCCAGCTTGGACTGCTGTCCGGTCAGCTCCACGATCAGGGAATCCGGTGCTACGTCCACGATGTTTCCGCGGAAAACATTCACGATGGAAATGATCGGCTGACGGTCCTTGGCGTCAGCACGCACTTTGACGAGGATCAGTTCGCGGCATACACTGGAATCGTCCTCCAGAACCTTGATGTCCACCACATCCACCAGCTTCCGCAGCTGTTTGGTGATCTGCTCCAGGATCTGTTCGTCCCCGGATACCACGACCGTCATGCGGGAATATCTGGGATCCATCGTCTCTCCGACAGTAAGACTGTCAATGTTGTAGCCTCTGCGGCTGAACATACCGGATACTCTGCTCAGTACACCGGAGGTGTTGTCAACCAGAAGAGAAAATACTCTTTTTTTCATGTCCTGCTTCAAACCTTACTCATCCTTTCCTCACGCTGCCTGTCAGTCCGCTGCAGACGGCAGAAAGCCGTCTGCGCGATGAAGATACATGCAATGAAGATTTTAGCAGTTTGACAGGTATTCGTCAATGCCCTTTGCGCCCGCTTTGCCCGCACCCATGGCAAGGATGACGGTGGCGGCGCCGGTAACGGCATCTCCCCCCGCGAAGACAGCTTTCTTGGATGTCTGTCCGTTTTCCTCGCTGGCAACGATGCATTTTCTCCTGTTCACTTCAAGTCCTTCCGTTGTGGAGGAGATGAGCGGGTTCGGAGAAGTTCCCAGGGACATGATGACCGTATCCACGGCGATTTCATATTCGCTTCCGGGGATGACCACGGGACGTCTTCTTCCCGAAGCATCCGGTTCGCCAAGCTCCATGCGCACCAGTTTCATGCCGGTCACGTTGTCGTTCTCATCCGTCAGGATCTCGGTCGGATTGGTCAGCAGGTCAAAGATGACGCCCTCTTCTTTTGCGTGATGTACTTCCTCCACTCTGGCCGGCAGTTCCGCCTCGCTTCTTCTGTATACGATATGAACTTCCGCGCCGAGACGCAGCGCTGTCCTTGCCGCGTCCATGGCCACGTTGCCGCCGCCGATGACGGCGACCTTTCTGCCGTGTACGATGGGGGTGTCATAATCATCGCGGAAAGCCTTCATCAGATTGTTCCTGGTCAGGAACTCATTGGCGGAAAAGACGCCCTTGGCAGTCTCTCCGGGAATGCCCATGAACATGGGAAGGCCCGCGCCTGAACCGATGAAGACGGCCTCAAAGCCTTCCTCCTCCAGCAGTTCGTCGATGGTGACGGATTTTCCGATGATGACATTGGTCTCGATCTTCACGCCCAGGCTCTTCACGTTTTCCACTTCTTTTGCCACAACGTCCAGCTTCGGAAGACGGAACTCCGGAATGCCGTAGACCAGAACACCGCCCGGCTCGTGCAGGGCTTCGAAGATGGTCACATCGTATCCTTTCTTTGCAAGGTCACCGGCACAGGTCAGTCCGGCAGGTCCGGAACCGATCACGGCTACCTTGTGGCCGTTTGAGAATCCGGCAGGCGTCGGCCTGATCCCGTTCTCTCTGGCCCAGTCGGCAACAAAGCGCTCCAGCTTTCCGATGGAAACGGACTCACCTTTGATCCCGCGGATACATTTTCCTTCGCACTGGCTCTCCTGCGGGCAGACGCGTCCGCAGATGGCCGGCAGCGCGCTGGATTCGGAAATGACCTGATATGCCTTCTCGATATTGCCGCCCTTTACTTCCTGGATAAAACCCGGAATATTGATATTTACGGGACAGCCTTCGATACACTTCGCGTTTTTGCAGTGAAGACATCTCTGTGCTTCTTTTACTGCTTCTTCCATGTTATAGCCAAGGCATACCTCGTCGAAATTGGCGGCGCGAACCTTCGCGTCCTGTTCTCTCACGGGAACTTTTGTCATATTATCAGCCATTAGCTGTCACCTCCGCAGTTTCCGCATCCGCCGTGATGGGTCTCGCCTTCCTGATAAGCCAGCAGTCTTCTTCCCTCTTCTGTTTTGTAGAGGGTCTGTCTCTTCATGGCACCGTCAAAATCCACCAGATGCCCGTCAAATTCAGGGCCGTCCACACAGGCGAATTTCACTTCTCCGCCCACGAGGATACGGCAGGCGCCGCACATTCCCGTTCCGTCCACCATGATGGGGTTCATGCTGACCACGGTAGGAATCCCGTACTTTTTCGTTGTGAGGCAGCAGAATTTCATCATGATCATGGGGCCGATGGCTACACAGTGGTCATAGGTCTTCCCTTCTTTATCGACCAGGTCCTCTATGACCTTTGTGACCATCCCGCTTCTGCCGTAGGAGCCGTCATCCGTCGTCACATAGAGGTTGCAGACTTCCCTGAACTGATCCTCCAGGATGACAAGGTCCTTCGTTTTCGCGCCGATGATGGCGTCCGCCGTGATCCCGTGCTCGTGCAGCCATTTCACCTGCGGATAGACAGGAGCTGTTCCGACGCCGCCCGCTACGAAAAGGATCTTTTTGCCCCGGATCTCATCCAGCGCCTCTTCCCTGCACAGATCGGACGGCTGTCCCAGCGGCCCGACAAAATCCTGAAAACAGTCGCCTGCTTTCAGAGCAGCAAATTTCATGGTCGAAACGCCGATCGGCATGAAAACGATGGTGATCGTGCCGGCCTCACGGTCGTAATCACAGATGGTGAGCGGGATCCGCTCTCCCTTCTCGTCCGCCTTCGCAATGATAAACTGTCCCGGCAGACAGCGCCGGGCAACACGGGGAGCTTCAACGACCATCCGGTAGATGTTGTTGGCAAGCTTCTCCGCTTCCAGGATTTTGTACATGTTTCAATTCCTCCGTTCAGTCAGTACTCTTACAATGATGTCTTTTTATTGATACAGGTTGCCGGGATAGACTCCCTGGCTTACCAGGTCCGCGAACGCCTTCTTCACAATGGGGATGTCCTCCTGGTAGGTGACTCCGAACCATTTGTCCTCCGACGGCAGTACTGTCAGGTCCAGGCGGCCCCTTGAAAGCAGTCCGTCCATGATGTCCGGCAGCAGGTATTCGGCCGTCCCGGCATTCTCCTCCGTCAGGCTGCCCAGAAACGCGGCAAATCCCCGGGAGAGTTCGTCGAAAAGCGCCGGCGTATAACCCCAGAAATTCATGGAGACCAGCGAGCCGGCATCCACCGGTCTAATGGTTCCGTCAGCCAGGCTGATCCCTGCTCCGTCCGTTGTTTTTACAATGGTTCTGGTCTCTTCGATGGACCGGAGCTGTCCGCTCTCATCCAGACGACAGATCCCTCTTGTCACTCCGCCGTGATCCGACAGGGTGTTGCGCAGCACGAAGCCGGCCATGCAGAAACGGAACCGTCCGTCTCCGGCTGAGCCGTCTTCCTGCGAAGCTTTCAGAAATCCGAGCACCTTCCGGAACGCATCCTTGCCATAGTAATCATCCGCATTGATGACGGCAAACGGTTCGTGGACCACCTCCCTGCACGCAAGGATGGCCTGTCCGGTACCCCAGGGTTTTTTTCTTCCCTCCGGCACTGTAAAGCCTTCGGGAAGATCGTCCATCTCCTGGAAAGCGTAGGCGGTCTCGATCTGACTTTCTATCCTTTTTCCGATGACATTCCGGAACTCTTCCAGCATGCTTTTCCGGATGACAAAAACAACTTTATTGAAGCCGGCCTCCTTCGCGTCATGAATGGAATAATCCATGATGATCTCCCCGGAGGGACCGAAGGATGTCAGCTGTTTGATTCCTTTGCCGAAACGGCTGCCGATCCCGGCAGCCATGATGACAAGCGTGAAATGACTCATAAACAGCCTCGTAATACTTTTTACTTCCCGGTTCCGGACAGCACCGGAACCGGTTATTCTGATTTACTGTGCTTTATAGAACGGTTTGCCGTTCGCGGCCGGCACCCGGGCATGGCCTACAAAAAGGATAAGAGCCAGGATCGTGACAACGTAGGGGATCATGGAGATCAGGTTCGGCGAAACCACATTGCTGGAGCTTGCCAACGTCTTCAGGCCGGTACATACACCGAACAGAAGGCAGGCAAGCGTCGCGCCCTGGGGATTGAATTTGCCGAAAATGACTGCCGCGATGGCGATAAAGCCCTGCCCCACAATGATGGAAGGCCTGAACTGGCTGACCGTGGCCAGCGTCACATAGGCACCGCCAAGTCCTGCCAGGAAACCGGAGAGGATGACACAGATGTACCTGACTTTGAAGACATCGATCCCAAGCGTCTCACAGGCTCTCGGATGCTCTCCGCAAGCGCGCAGGCGCATGCCGAAACGGGTCTTGAAAAAGACGAACCATACAATGGCCGCCACCACGAAGACCAGGTATGCAGCTGCATAGTTGTTCAGCGCATTGTTCCAGAAGGAGCCCACCGGAAAGATACCGGAAAACAGCTTCGGGATCTTGGCAGCGGTATCCACTGCCGGAGAATCGGACGAATTGTCGAACAGCGCCTTGCACATAAATACGGCAATGCCGGGTGCCAGGAAGTTGATGGCTGTTCCCGAGATCGTCTGGTCAGCCTGAAAACTGATACAGGCCACCGCGTGGATCAGTCCGAACAGGGCACCCGCCAGACCTCCGCAGAAAAAGGCGAACCATCCGTTTCCGGTATAATAGGCAACCACCGCGCCCGTAAATGCGCCGATGGTCATCATTCCCTCAATTCCGATGTTCACAACACCGCTGCGCTCCGAGAAGCAGGAGCCAAGCGCCGCGTACAGAAGCGGAGGTGTCGCGATCATGGTCGCGTTGATCAGAAGACCCAGGTTTGTAATAAAGCTGTTCATGCTTTCCTGCCTCCTTTCTCCACCTTGGCGGTGATCACTCTTCGAAGCACATGGGAGACTGCGATAAACAGGATGATGGTTCCCATGATGATGTCGACCACTTCCTGCGGGGCATCCACCATCGAAAGCTTGGTTCCGCCGTATTTCATCGCTCCGTAGAAAAGACCGGAGAAAATACAACCGATGGGGCTGGACCCGGCGATCAGCGCCACCGTGATCCCCTGGAAGCCAAAACCTTCCTGTGCCGAGAACTGGCTGATACGGTTTCCCATGCCCATCAGCTGAACCGCTCCGCCCAGACCGGCAAGGGCGCCGGAGATGGCCATGGCCGTGGTGACGGCGCGGTCCGAATTGATACCGCCGTACTGTGCCGCATGGTTGTTGAATCCCACGGCCCTCAGCTTATAGCCAAGAGTCGTCTTGTTGATGATCACCCATACGATCACAGCGACCAGTACCGCCAGGAAAAAGCCGAGATTGGCGTTTTTGTTTCCGCCGAAGATATCCCGCACAGCTTCCGGGAAAATGATGGAGGCACTGGGATTGATATCCCTGGAGGCCTCCCCGCCGCCTACCTTGTGGATCACCGTAAGGTTAATCACATAGTTTGAAAGATAGAAGGCGATCCAGTTGAACATGATGTACGACAGGACTTCATTGATGCCCTTCCTGGTCTTCATCAGCGCCACGATACTGCCCCACAGGGCACCGGCTGCCATAGCAGCGGCAAAGCACAGGATCACGTGCAGAACGGGAGGAAGCTCAAAAAGCACACCGACGGCAAGCGCCGCCAGGGAGCCGACCACATACTGTCCTTCCGCGCCGATATTGAAGATGCCGGTCCGGAAGGAAAAAGCCACCGAAAGCCCCGTAAAGATCAGCGGGCTGGCATATACAAAGGCATATACAATGTACTTGTACTTTCCGAAAACACCGCTGACCAGTTTCCCGTAGGCAAGCGCCGGATTGATGCCTGCCGCGGCCAGAAGCACCGCTCCCACGATAAATCCGAACAGGATGGACAGCAGGGTATAAAATGCATGACTGTACAGTATTCCTTTTCTCTTAACCATGTACAGCACCTCCCGCCATCATCAGGCCAAGTTCGTTTTCATTGGCGTCCTCACCGCGCACACTTCCGGATATGCTGCCGTCAAAAATGACCTCGATCCGGTCGGACAGACTCATGATCTCATCCAGTTCGAAGGACACCAGGAGCACGGCCTTGTTCTTGTTTCTCTGCTCCACAAGGTACTTGTGGACAAACTCTATGGCACCGACATCCAGACCTCTGGTCGGGTTCACTGCGATCAGCAGATCCTTGTCGTTTGTGATCTCCCTGGCTATGATGACCTTCTGCTGGTTTCCGCCGGAGAGCTGCATGACCGGTCTGGCTTCACTGCCCGCGGGACGGATGTCAAACTTATCGATCAGCTCGGTCGCCTGCGCGCGGATCCTGTCGCGCTGCAGGAAAGCACCTTTCGCAAAAGGCTCCTTTTCAAAATTCTGAAGGATCAGGTTGTCCTCCACGGAGAAATCCATGACCAGTCCGTGTTTCTGCCTGTCCGCCGGAATGCTTGAAATGCCGCTGTCGAAACAGACCCTCGGCACTGCGTTGAAAACGCTTTTGCCGTTGATGGTGATCTCTCCGGATTCAGCTTTCCGAAGCCCGGTGATGATCTCCACAAGTTCCATCTGACCGTTCCCGTCCACGCCGGCCAGACCGACGATCTCTCCTTCGCGCACGGAAATGTTCAGGCCTTTCAGCACCTCAACGCCCCTGTAGTCCCTGGCCCGGATGTTCTTTACATCCAGGACCACTTTTCCTGGCGTCATCTCCTTCTTGGATACTTTGAAAGTGACGTCACGTCCCACCATCATGGACGCCAGCTGATCCTCGCTGACATCAGCCACCTTCACGGTTCCTATATATTTTCCCTGACGGATGATGGTGCAGTTGTCCGCGCAGGCTTTGATCTCTTTCAGTTTATGGGTGATCAGGATGACTGATTTTCCGTCCGCCGTCAGGTGGCCGATGATCTCCATCAGTTCGGAGATCTCCTGCGGGGTCAGGGAGGCCGTGGGCTCATCCAGGATCAGGATGTCCGCACCTCTGTACAGGACCTTCAGGATCTCCACACGCTGCTGCATGCCGACCGAAATATCCTCGATCTTCGCGTCCGGATCCACGTGCATGTGATACCGGTTCGAAAGCTCCACCACTTTTTCACGTGCTTCCCTGATATTCAGCATGATCCCTTTCACCGGCTCCATGCCCAGGACGATATTCTCAGTGACCGTAAAAGGCTGTACCAGCATGAAATGCTGATGTACCATGCCGATTCCCAGTGCGATGGCATGTCCCGGTCCGCCGATAGTCTCTTCTTTTCCCTTTACTTCGATATGTCCGGATGTTGGACGGTACAGGCCGTAAAGAACGTTCATCAGCGTACTTTTTCCTGCTCCGTTTTCACCCAGGATCGCGTGCACTTCTCCTTTGTGCACCGTCAGATTGATGTGATCATTGGCAACAAAGTCCCCGAATTTCTTGACGATGTCCACCATGGCGATCACGACCTGAGACGGATCCATATGGCTGACTCTTTCCAATGGGCACCTCCTTTTTGCTGTCCGGTTCACTGTAAAAGGCCGAACCGCCATTGCGCGGCGATCCGGCCTTGTATTCAGCTGAAACTGTCAGAATCAGTCGAGTTCGTAAACATCTCCGTAGGAAGCTTCAAATTCTTCCTTGGTCTTCGGAACAACAACGTCGCCAGCAATGATCTGTTCCTTCACCTGCTCAACAGCTTCCAGAACGTCTTCCGGCAGATTGTCGGTCGTCGGGGCAATGTCAACACCGGCGGAAGCAAGGTCGTAGGTGACGATGCCGCCCTCAAGGGTTCCTTCCAGGCAGGCCTTCGCAACATCGTAGGATGCGTTGTCCACGCGCTTCATGGCAGAGGTAAGAACTGTCTCGGGCGCGATCACGCTCTGGTCGGAGTCAACACCGATCGCCCATACGCCGGCTTCCTTGCAGGCTTCGATGGTTCCCAGTCCTGAGCCGCCTGCCGCATGGAATACAACGTCAGCGCCGTTTGTGATCATCTCGTTCGTCATGGATTTTCCGGTAGCGGCATCACCGAAGTTGTTGATGTTGCGCTGCAGGATGGTGGCATCCGGGTTTGCGTCCAGAACGCCTGCGCAGTATCCGTATCCGAACTGGTTCATGATCTCTGTCGCCATGCCGAGGGCAAAGCCGACTGTGTTGGATTCCGTTGTAAGTCCTGCCACATAACCTACCAGATAGGAAGCCTGGGACTGTTCGAACATCAGGCAGGTCACATTTTCCAGATCAGCACAGGAGGAGTCGTCAATGATCGCGAAACGCTGTTCCGGGTTTTCTTCTGCTGCTTCTCTTGTCGCGTCTGCCAGCATGAAGCCCACGCAGATGATCAGGTCATAATCCTCATCGACGAACGTCTCGATGTTGGTGGCATAGTCCGCATCCGTAGAGGATTCAAGATACTTCGCCTCGATGCCGAGATCTTCCATGGCTCTCTGAAGTCCTTCCCATGAAGACTGGTTGAAGGATGCATCGTTTACGCCGCCGACGTCCGTTACCATACCAACGCGGATGGTGTCATCTGCCATGGCAGTCATGCCGACTGACAGAGAAAGTGCTACGGCACCGGCAAAAGCTACAGCAAGTTTTTTGTTCATAATTTACCTCCTTTGTTTGTGCATTTTATATGCATTACTAACAACATATGGCCTGCGGCACAGGCCGCGCCTTATATCAATCTTAGCATAAGAGCCGGGAAAAATCCATACTTTATCCGTCAGCTTTTGAAAAACGGGCGCTGAAAACATACCTCCCGTCCTTCTCTGGAAGAAACATCACGCGAGTGCCTGTTCAAGATCCTCGATCAGGTCCTCCCTGTCCTCCAGTCCGCAGCTTAAGCGGACCATGCCGGCCGGGATCCCGGCTGCGGCAAGCTGTTCCTCGTTCATCTGTCTGTGCGTGGAGGTGGCAGGGTTGAGGCAGCAGGTGCGCGCGTCCGCAACGTGGGTCTCGATGGCCGCGGTCTTCAGCTTTTTCATGAAGCTTTCCGCGGCGCTTCTTCCGCCGCTCACCACGAAGGAGACCACGCCGCAGCCGCCGTCCGGCATGTATTTCATGGCCAGGTCATAGCTGGCGTCTCCCGGAAGATGCGGATAGGTCACGCTCTCCACCTTCGGATGGGCCGCAAGGAACTTTGCCACGGCCAGAGCCGTCTCGCAGTGGCGCGGCATTCTGACATGCAGGGATTCCAGTCCCAGATTCAGAAGGAAAGCGCTCTGGGGCGACTGCACACAGCCGAAATCGCGCATCAGCTGGGATGTCGCCTTTGTAATAAAGGCGCCTCCCTGCCCGAACTTCTCGGCATAAACGATTCCGTGATAGGATTCGTCCGGCGTCGTGAGCCCCGGATACTTGTCCGCGTGCACCATCCAGTCAAAATTACCTGAATCCACGATGGCACCGCCCACCGCCGATCCGTGTCCGTCCATATATTTCGTTGTCGAATGCGTGACGATATCAGCGCCCCACTCAATGGGCCTGCAGTTCACGGGCGTCGGGAACGTGTTGTCCACGATCAGCGGCACGCCGTGTCTGTGCGCCACTCTGGCAAATTTTTCGATATCAAGCACGGTCAGGGCCGGATTTGCGATCGTCTCTCCGAACATGGCCCTGGTATTCTCTCTGAAAGCGGCATCCAGTTCCTCCTCCGAGGCCGTCGGGGATACAAAAGTGACATCTATGCCCATCTTGGCCATGGTGACGGAGATCAGGTTGAAAGTACCGCCGTAGATCGTGGAAGAAGCAACGATATGGCTGCCGGTCTCGCAGATGTTGAACAGTGCGAAAAAGTTCGCCGCCTGGCCCGAGGAGGTCAGCATGCCGGCGCTTCCGCCTTCAAGCTGTGCGATCTTCGCCGCCACATGGTCACAGGTAGGATTCTGCAGCCGGGAATAAAAATATCCTGCCGCTTCCAGATCGAACAGCTTTCCCATGTCCTCGCTGGTATCATATTTGAAAGTTGTCGACTGGATGATCGGGACCTGTCTGGGTTCCCCGTTGCCCGGGCGGTATCCGCCCTGTACACAGATGGTATTGATCCGCTGTCTGCTCATAGTTACCTTCTCCCTTTTATATATTTATGAATCTGTTTACAGCCGGAAGAAAATCTTCCGCCTTTTTGCTTTTTCAGGCCCCGTCACCGGTTTTATAAAGCCGTCGGCTTCGCGTCCGGTTCGATGGGGCAGACATAGCCTCCCGCGGTTCTTTTCGCAAACTCTTCACGGGCCGCTGCCAGCAGTTCCTGTCTCTCATACAGGTCCGCCGCCGTGCATGCAAGCACCTTTGCAGCCATCAGCATGGCCTTGTGACCGATGGAGCTGCCGCCGCTGGAGACATTCTGCCAGCTGTGCCCCGGCGCGCCGCCGATAAAGGCTGCCGTGTGGATCTGCGCCGTCGGCGTCTGCCAGCTGACGTCGCCCACATCCGTGCTGCCCGCCACGTATACCGTGGTATGGACGGGCGGGATCAGGAAATCGTTCAGCGGCCTTGTCCCGCCGCAGCTTTTTTCCCTTACGTAGGCTTCCACCTCTGTGTCAAACCGCGCGCCGATCCCCGGCGTCGTCGTATCCGGACACCAGGCTTTCAGAGCCTCTGCAAAGGCGCGTTCCTCCTCCGTGTATACGGGAAGCGGGATCTGGCGGAAATTGTCGTAAAGGGCATCCTCCAGCACGAAATTAGGAACAAGTTCCCCGGTTCCGTCTATAAAGGTCCGTACAAAGGATGTCTCTGTCATCAGGGCAGCGCCTTCGGCGATCTTGTCCACCCGCCCCAGCAGTTTTACGGAATCCTTTACCCGGTTCGCCCTTACCATGTACAGGACAGAGGCCCTGGCCTGCACGACGTTCGGCGAGACTCCGCCGGCATCCGTGATGGCATAGTGCACGCGGCAGTCGCTGGTCATATGCTCGCGCAGATACTGCACCCCGGTGTTCATCAGTTCCACGGCATCCAGCGCGCTCCTGCCGTTTTCCGGATCACCGGCGGCATGAGCGGCAGTTCCGTGGAATTCATAAAGAACCTGTATACTGGAATTGTTGGTTCCGGAAACCACTTCGTTCACATCGGAAGGGTGCCATGTAAGGGCGGCATCCAGCTCCTTCCAGAGGCCGTCTCTGGCAAAAAAGGCCTTGGAGGCGCCCCCTTCCTCACCCGGGCAGCCGTACAGCAGCACCGTTCCGGAATGATGGGTCCGTTCAAGATAGTCTTTTACGGCAAAAGCGGCTGCCAGCGCGCCTGCGCCAAGCATGTTGTGGCCGCATCCGTGACCGGGCGCTCCTTCCAGGACCGGGGCCGGGTCACTGACTCCCCTCTTCTGGGAAAGGCCGGATAGCGCGTCGTACTCCGCAAGAATACCGATATACGGCCGTCCGCTGCCTGCTTTCGCCAGAAAGGCGGTCTCAATGCCGCCGAAGTGTTCCGTCACTTCAAATCCGCTCTTCTTCAATACGTTCAGGTACGCTTCGCAGGACCTGAACTCTTTCAGGCTCAGTTCCGGATTCTCCCAGATGTAATCGCAAAGGTCCGTAAAAGTTCCTGCATGCTCCTCAATGTACCGGCAGATCTCTTCTTTGTTCTGATTCAAGTCTGTATCCTCTCAGTCTGTATCCTCTCCCATTAAAGCACTTTCGCCAGAAAGTCCTTCAGACGCGGGCTCTGCGGTCTGCCGAAGATTTCTTCAGGCGTGCCCTCTTCTATGATCTTTCCTCCGTCCATGAAGACGACCCTGTTTCCTACTTCCCGGGCAAATCCCATCTCGTGGGTGACCGTGACCATCGTCATGCCGTCCCTGGCAAGGTCCTTCATAACGTCAAGAACTTCTCCTACCATCTCGGGGTCCAGTGCGGAAGTAGGCTCGTCAAAAAGCATCACTTCCGGCTCCATGCAGAGCGCCCGCACAATGGCCACACGCTGCTTCTGGCCGCCGGAAAGCTGCACCGGATAGGCCTTTGCCCGGTCGGAAAGTCCGACGCGTCCCAGAAGTTCCATGGCCTTCCTTTCAGCCGCTGCCTGGTCCATCTTTTTTACTTTAATGGGAGCCAGCGTCAGGTTCTCCAGGATCGTCTTATGCGGAAACAGGTTGAAATGCTGGAATACCATGCCCATCTTCTGGCGATACTGATCCAGGTTGATCTTCCCGGAGGTGATCTCGGTCCCGTCTACGACAATGGACCCTTCACTTGGCTCCTCCAGAAGATTCAGGCTTCTTAAAAATGTGGATTTTCCGCTTCCGGAAGGACCGATCACTACCATGACGTCTCCGCGTCTGATATCTATGTCCACTCCGTCCAGCGCCCTGATCTTTCCTTTGTTGTAATGTTTCTTCAGGCCTTCCACATGGATCATCACATTATCTGAGGTCACTCTTACGCATCCTCCTTTCACAGTACTGGATCAGCTTCGAAGTCGGGAAGCAGAGGCAGAAATACAGGAACGTGGCCACAATAAGCGGCTCCGCGATCACAAAGCTGGCGGACTGTATGGATTTGATGTTGAACATGATGTCCTGCACGCCGATGGTATAGCAGACGGAACTCTCCTTGATGATCGTCACGAATTCGTTTGCCACTGCCGGCAGGATATTCTTGACGGCCTGCGGAATAATGATATACAGCATTGTCTGCGCCTTGCTCATGCCAAGGCTGCGGGACGCTTCCGTCTGGCCATGGTCCACCCCTTCGATGCCGCCCCGGATAACATCGCTCATATATCCTCCGGAATTCAGCGCAAGAGCCACCGCTCCGGGAAAGAAGCGTTCAAACTGAATAAATCCCAGAAAGGTGAACTTGGGAAGGGAAATGATCCCGAACACCACATAGTATACCAGAAAGATCTGGACGAGCATAGGGGTACACCTGACAAACTGAACATAGGCGCCCGCGATGAGCTTCAGCGGATTGAATCTGGAAAGGAATTCCAGACGGCTTTTCCTGTTTACATCGTCGGTCCTGATCCTGGCCAGCGCGCGCAGCGGCCTGACATCCGAAAGCAGCATCATGGCCAGTGCAAAAGCCAGAACAAAGCCAAAAAGGACTGTTACGGCGGAAAGCAGTACTGTGACGATCAGGCCCTGACGGATCAAAGAACCGTAACGGAGTACTTTTTCCAGATGTTCCATACTGATGGACATAAAGAAACCTGCCTTTCAACATAGATGGTTTTTAA
>CACZSG010000036.1 GCA_902783665.1 uncultured Lachnospiraceae bacterium
CGGACCCCCAGGGACACCAGGGCCCTGGCAAATTCGTCCACGTCGTCCCTGAACTGGCTGTAGGTGCGGGTGTAATCCAGCGTGGTGAATTTGATGGCCAGCTGGTCCGGGAATTTTTCCACCATGGTATCCAGCACTTCCGGGAAAGTCTTCTCAATAAGAGAATCCTTCTCCCACACATAGTTTCCCGTATGCGCGCGGTTCCAGTAAAGATGCCTGCGGTGGCGCCGGGTCTCGGCGAACCGCTTCATGCAGCTGGCATAGTGGGTCAGGATGATCTCGATGTCCTCCAGGCCTTCCATCCACGCCGGGTCCCAGAGAAGGGAGATAAATCCGTCGTAGTTGACGGAGCGGAGCGCGTTCATCAGCTCCTGAAGGGGAAGTTCACCCTCGCCGATCAGTTCGGGCGTGCTCCAGTCCCCGTCTTTTCTGTAATCATAAAGGTGCACATGGCGGACATAGGCGCCCAGGTTCGTGATGGTCTCCTCCGGGTCTTCCTTTCCTTCCATGCAGGTGTCGTGCATGTTCCAGAGTGCTGCCAGACGGTCGTCCGCGAAATAGTTCAGCAGGTCGCGCAGGTTCCGTGTGTTGGCATAGGCGCCGGTGGTCTCGATCAGAAGGGTGACAGGCGCGCTCCCCACCGCCGTAAGCAGCTGTCGGATACGGTCCCGGCAGGCCTGCTGGTCCGTGCAGGAAGTATGTGCGGAGACACAGGGCACTCCCAGGTTCACGGCGATGACCACGCTCTCCGCCAGTTCACGGATGAAGTCCTCGTCCATGAAATCCTGCGCGGTATCCACGCAGGGCACGCTCAGGTGCCTGTTGGTCAGGTAGCGGCGGGTGGCGGCGGCCAGCTCCGGGTTGGACGGGCTGCTCTTGCCCTTCATGATGCCGCTGCTGATATCGTACAGCTCGATGCCCTGCATACGGGTGTCAATGGCGATGTCGCAGAATTCATTCCAGCTGATATGGTTCCAGTTCTGTATGGAGAATGACAGTTTCAAAGTAGTTTCCTCCTGTTATGTCAGTGAAGGCCCCGGCCGGTGCCCGGACGAGGGCCCGCAGCGGTCAGTTCTGTTCGTAGACGATCTTGTTCAGCGCGCTGATGTAGGCACGGATGGAGGCGCCAATGATGTCCGTGGAGATGCCGTTTCCGGAATAGACCCTTCCGTCCGCGCGCAGCTTCACAAGCGCGCTTCCCATGGCATCGCGTCCCTCTGTCACGGTCTGGATCTGGAAATCATCCAGTTCGTAATGATGGCCGATGATCTGTTCGATGGCCAGGAAGGCCGCGTCGATGGGGCCGTCGCCCACGCCGACGCCGCGCAGCTTCTCACCGTTCCGGTTCAGCAGGATGTTGGCCGTGGCCGTGATCACGTTGCCGCTGTTGATGACATAATTTTCAATATGGTAGGTGGACGGAACCTGCAGCGCGGTGCTGGCCACGATGGCGTCCAGCTCCTTCGTCCCCACGAACTGTTTCTTCGTGGCAACTCTGCGGAAGGCTTCGTATACTTTGGCATTGTCCTCCTCGCTGAGGTCGTAGCCAAGCTGTTTCACCACCTTGATCACTTCGCCGATTTCATCATTCTCATCCAGGCAGACACTGGCGGTCTCTCCGATGGCAATGTTGGCGAAGGGGGAATCGTTCTCCTCGCGCGGCTTCAGCAGCCACTCGATCTGGCCGGTGGTGCGGGTGAGCTCCGTGCTGCGGATCTGGCAGGCGATGTCCAGCGCCGCGCCTTTCACCTGTACCAGGCGGGCCATCTGCTCCAGTGTCGGATAGCCGGCTTCCACGGCGGTACACTTCACGCCGTCAGCTCCTTCGCGGATGGCGGCTGCCGCGCAGGCCGCACCCATGTGTATGCTGTCGCTGATCTGTACATACAGTTCTTTTTCCGCCAGGGCAGGCACCTGTGCCTTTACTTCCGCCACAAAGGCGGCGAACTCGTCCGGAAGCAGAATGCCGGCCGTGTCGCACAGCGTGATCCTGCCGGCGCCGGCTTCCAGGGCGGCGGCAACGGCCTTGTACAGGAATTCCTTTTCGGCCCTGGTTGCGTCCGCGGCCGTGAACTCGACGTTTTCACAGCAGGAACGGCATTCTTTCACCTTCGCGGTGATGGCCTCCAGCATGGCGGGCGCCTTTTTATGGCAGGTGTACTCCATCTGGACCGGGGATACCGGAGCGATAACGTTCAGCTGGGGATGCCGCGCGCTGCGGACACTCTCCCAGGTCTCCTGCACACTGTCCGCCGTCACGTCGACCGCAGCGGAAAGAACCGTGCTGACCATGGCCGCGATGGTCTTGTTAGAAAGCGTATCCGCTTTCTGGCCCTGGACCGGCGGCAGCTCGATGACATCGACCTTCAGCCGGTCCAGGCTGCGGGCGATCTCAAGTTTTTCTTTGAATGTCAGGCTGCTTTCCCGAACAGCACTGCTCTCACGGAGCGTCATGTCAATCAGTTTAATGGTCTTCATGTGTGTTCCCCTTTCTTTGGAGCTGGATTTTTCAAATATATGCTTCACCGGGTTCTGCCTCCGGTTCCGGTCCGCCGCGCCTTTGCCGGTGTTTCACCGCGTTATTCCGAAAAAAAATCCCAGAAGAACAAATTGTTCTTCTGGGACGATCAGATTCAAATCAAATCGCGGTACCACCCGGATTGCCGCGGCTGCGGCCTCTCAACAACACTCTGGCAAGTGTCCTGCCCTGATAACGGTGCATGCCGTACCTCCCTACTGCTCTTTCAGGAAGTCTGCTCAGGTACGAGACTGCACATCTGCTCACACACCGGCTCACACCAGCCGCCGGCTCTCTGAAGTGGCCATCAGAGTACATAATACCTTCTACGCATTTTCTCGATGAAACTTTCAACAGTTTAATCCATTACAGCATGCTTGTCAAGAAAAAAATTCGGGACTGCTTTCCTTTATGTCCGTCAGTCACAGCTTTCCAGAGCTTCCCTGATGTCATGGATCATCTGCGCATACTCTTCGTCTGTCAGGAAGACCTTGCCGGGATTCATCTGGAACGTACCGCCCCACTCGTCCCCGTCCTCGTATTTCGGGACCAGGTGCATGTGCAGATGGCAGCCTGTATCGCCGTAAGCGCCGTAATTCAGCTTGTCCGGATGAAATACCTTGTGGATGGCCTTTGCCGCTCTGGTCACGTCGGCAAAGAAGCGGTTCCTCTGCTCCTCCCTGTGCCGGCGAAAGACCGGCATCCTTTCTTATTTTGCTCCGTCCGGGACATAGCCCAGAACCGCACGCTTCCACTGATATGTGGACAGATCTACCCTGCCTCCGGGGCATGGGATCCCGTCCGCCTCCAGCAGCTCGATCTGACGGTTTCCGCCGCCGAAGGCGAAGGCGGAAGAGACTTCACCGAACCGGTTGACAACGCGGTAGCAGGGAATTCCTTCCGGGTCCGGGTTCGCGTGCAGCGCATATCCCACCACACGCGCCCAGCGGCGGTTGCCCGCCAGCGCGGCCACCTGTCCGTAGGTAGCCACCGTTCCCCGCGGGATCTGCCGCACCACTTCATAGATTCTTGAAAAGCTGTTGTCCGCCATAGAAAGTCCTTCTCTTCTGCCTTTTTCAAAAACCGGACCTGCTCTGTCAGAAAGTCACGCCCAGGTTCTCAACGGTGTCGATCACCACCACGCAGTCCTCTTTCACGTTCTGCATGACCTGTTTCATGATATTTTCCGGAATGGCCACGCAGCCGCCGGTATACGGTTTTACCGGTCCCAGGCAGTGCAAGAAGATCGCGGAACCTCTTCCGGCTGTTCCGTCCTCGTTGAAACTGATGTTCAGGCAGTACTGGTACTGATATTCATAGTCCACGATGTGCTCGCTGTTGTCCATGTTCAGGTCCGGATAGTCCCCGATGTCCACCATCTGGTTGTACTGCATGCCTTCTCTTTCGTCACCGGACCACCAGGTATTGTCATCCACCTTGACATAATCCAGCGCACAGCCCGGGTCGTCCGCGATGCCGAAGGCCTTGTTGAAATGGTAGATCCCGATGGGCGTCTGACCGCAGCCCTCCGCATGGTCCTCATCCGCGCACAGACCGTTCTTTCCCACATATCCAGGAGTGGAAAGAATCTGCATCCAGTTTCCTTCCTCATCCCGCTGGTGCATGGAAACAGTCGCCGTGGTCCTGTCCATGTCCATGCCGGCCACCACAAAAAGCTGGGTCACATTCTCATCCTGCGCGGACGGCAGTGCCGTTACCCATTCCGGCGATGCCACGACGGGCTGGATGGAAGCGTGCAGTTCATCCTGAACTTTTGCGTCCAGCGCTGCAGCCTCCTCGGCTCCCGCGGTAAGGCCCATGGACATTGCCAGCAGTCCTGCGGCACATAAAATACCTGACATCTGAAGCTTGAACATAAAAATAACCTCCTTATTCTTTTCCCCTTTTCGGTGGGTAATATTCCGGCCGGGCCGGTGCACAGTCCGGCATACGCCGGACCTGTACTCATATGATACAAATCCGAAAATGGCTTTGATGCCCTGCTGCTCTCTTAATACAGGGCAAGCGCGGCTCCCATCTCGCAGGCCTTCCTGCATTCATCCGGGAATACCGTGTCGTGGCGTTCCTGTTTGGCCTGCGGATCGAACATGGTCCAGGGCCAGTCGGTGCGGCTGTAGTCTCTCAGCTGAAGCGTGTTTCCGCTGACCAGCACCTGGGTGGGGCCTACGAACCTGCTCAGGGTCTGCTGATAACCACGGATGAGATCGGTGTACATGGTGTCCGGCGCATTGCTTGTCATGATCAGCAGGACCGGGATGGGACGTTCATTGCAGCAGGGTGTTTCCACGTTGTAGGTGAGGTTCTGGAAGATCAGCCGCTCATACAGCGCCCGGAAGGAGGCCGTCAGCTCGCTGAGATAATTCGGCGATCCGATGATCAGACCGTCCGCTTTCCGGATGGCATCCAGCACCGGAGTCAGGCCGTCCCTGCAGACACAGTGTCCCTTGAACTTATTTCTTTTGCATCCGAAGCAGGAAATGCATCCTGTATATTTTTCCAGCCGGAACAGGTCGAATCGTTCCACTTCGGCCCCTACAGCTTCCGCGCCTTTCGACGCCTCCGTGATCAGAGTCTCTGTATTCCAGCCCTTCCTGGGGCCGGCGTTTACTGCGATAATCTTTTTGCCCATATTATTTCCTTTCATTCAAGGTTTTATCTGTTTTTCATTATATCGAATATTCATTCGGAATTCCAGCATTGTTCTGTACCAGACTCCTGAACAAAAAAACTCCTCAGCCCTGATAAGCTGAGGAGTATCGGTTAATCGATGCGACAGGATTTGAACCTGCGACCTCTGCGTCCCGAACGCAGCGCTCTACCAAGCTGAGCCACGCATCGCTTTGCTTGCTTTGCAAGCTTGTTAATTATAGCATTGCGTTTTTAAAAAAGCAAGCACTTTTTCAGATTATTTTTTTATCAGTCTTTGATCACTACACTTTCGATGACCGGCTGCTCCTCCGGCAGAATGGTCCCGTTCCCGTCCACCGGCTTCGCGTCCTTCGCGATCTGTTCCGCCACTTCCATGCCGTCTGTGACACGGCCGAAGGCGGCATAGCTTCCGTCAAGGAAGGTGGAGTCGGCAACCGTGATAAAGAACTGGGAGCTGGCGCTGTTCGGGTCATTGGCCCTTGCCATGGAAATCACGCCCTTTACATGGCTGATCTTGTTTTCCACGCCGTTTTCGGAGAATTCACCTTTGATCTTCTTATCCGAACCACCGGTTCCGTTCCCCAGCGGGTCCCCTCCCTGGATCATGAAACCGTCCATGATGCGGTGGAAGGTCAGTCCGTCATAGAAACCGTCCTTTGCCAGCTTTATAAAGTTCTCCACCGTGATGGGGGCTGTTCCTTCGTCCAGTTCCAGGCTGATGGTTCCGTAATCTTTTACGGTGATCTCTGCATGGCGCACTTTTGTGAACGGCTCTCCCGCAGTCTTATCCTTTTTTCCGCTGCAGGCGCTGACTGTCAGTACGGCCAGAAGCGCA
Source organism: uncultured Lachnospiraceae bacterium (assembly GCA_902783665.1). Taxonomy (GTDB): domain Bacteria; phylum Bacillota; class Clostridia; order Lachnospirales; family Lachnospiraceae; genus Choladousia. Next base: position 6,024 of record CACZSG010000036.1, read on the forward strand.
AGTGCAGTTATCATCATTTTTTTCATCATCTTGTTCATCTTGTTCATCCTTGTCTCCTCCTGTAACATCCCCCTGAGTATAGTCTTCTTTCCGGCAAGTTACAAGGGGCATCTTGTGGGTCAGGCCCAGGTTCCGTTCCTGAATATCGGCTCTCTGCTTCCGTCCGGACGGATGCCG
>CACZSG010000037.1 GCA_902783665.1 uncultured Lachnospiraceae bacterium
CCAGGCCAGTATAAAATTGAACACCGGTCCTGCGGCTACCACCGAGATCCTTGCCCACACGCTCTTGCTTCCGAAGGAACCTTCTTCCGCATTCTCTTCATCCTCGCCTTTCATCATGCAGGAGCCTCCGAACGGCAGCAGCTTCAGTGAATAGAGGGTTCCGCCCATGGGTCTCGAGATGAGTCTCGGTCCCATTCCGAGGGAAAATTCCACCACTTCTATCCCGTTCGCCTTCGCAAGCAGAAAGTGTCCGAGTTCATGGAAAAGAATGATGGCACTGAATACGATCAGCGCAATTACGATATTCAAGCAGTTACTTCCTTTCCTCAGTGCTGCATCTCATCGATCCAGCGGTATACTTCCTTCTCGGTTTCCAGGATCTCCTCAACCGTGGGATCGGCGATCAGGCTGTGCCGGTCCATGCAGGTGCGGATGATCCGGTAGATATCCGTAAATCCTATCTTTTTATCCAGGAACAGGGCCACCGCTCTCTCGTTTGCAGCGTTGAAGACCGTCGGCAGGCTGCCGCCCGCGCGCCCTGCCTCCATGGCATAGGAAAGGCCCAGGAAGGTCTCTGGCTTTGGCGCTTCAAAGGTGATGGAAGCAAGTGCAGCAAAGTCCAGTCTTGGCCCCGCAAGAGGAAGTCTCTCCGGCCAGGTCAGCGCATACTGAATGGGCAGCTTCATGTCCGGCGTACCAAGCTGAGCGATCACGGCACCGTCCGCGTACTCTACCATGGAATGAATGATGCTCTGGGGCTGTATGACGACCTGGATCTGATCCAGCGTCACGCCGAAAAGCCATTTTGCCTCGATCACCTCAAGTCCTTTGTTTACCATGGAAGCGGAATCGATGGTGATCTTGCGCCCCATGTTCCAGTTCGGATGTCTGAGGGCATCCTCCACACGCACTTTCTTCAGTTCCTCGAAAGTCTTTCCCCTGAAGGGGCCTCCGGAGGCTGTCAGAAGGATACGGGAAACGGCTCCTCTGTCCTCCCCGTTCATGGACTGGAATATGGCACTGTGCTCACTGTCGATGGGAAGGATACGGACACCTTTTTCCGCAGCCAGTTTCATGATGATATGGCCCGCCGTCACCAGTGTTTCCTTGTTTGCCAGGGCAATGTCCTTGCCGGCACGGATCGCCGTTATGGTGGGAACGATCCCGATCATGCCCACGATGGCTGTCACAAGGACCTGGGAGGATTCTTCCGAAGCCACTGCGTTAAGTCCGTCCATCCCCCAGCAGATCTCTACCGGCACATCCCTGACTGCTTCCGCGAGCCGTCTGGCATCCGCTTCCTCCCAGACGGCGGCGATCCGGGGCCGGAAGGCCCGGATCTGCTGTTCCAGCAGCCCGATATTGTGTCCTGCAGACAAGGCTGTCACTTCAAAACGGCCCGGATTGGCTTTCACCACTTCCAGTGTCTGGGTCCCGATCGATCCTGTAGATCCGAGAATCGCTATTTTTTTCATCCTGTTTCTCCCCTCGCTTTCCTCAGCCGATCAGAAGAACGCTGAGATAATAGATGACCGGCGCGATAAAGATGACACTGTCGAACCGGTCCAGAATACCGCCGTGTCCCGGGATCAGTGTCCCGTAATCCTTGATCTTGTAATTCCGCTTGATGGCAGACGCGGCAAGGTCTCCTACCATGGAGATCAGGCCGGCAGCCGCGCAGATCACGGCAAAAAGCAGTGCCGGATGGATCCCGGTCTGGATTTTCGAGGCAAGCACGGCCCCGTAAACAGCGCCCAGCAGAGCGGCTCCCACTACTCCGCCCACTGCGCCTTCCACGGATTTTTTCGGTGAAAGTCTCGGAGACATTTTATGTTTTCCGATCAGCATTCCCACGCAGTAGGCACAGGTATCACAGCCCCAGGACCCGAAGAATACCAGCCAGACCAGATATCTTCCGTGCTCCAGCATTCTGACGCGCAGAATGCAGGAAAGAAGGACTGCCACGTAGAAAAAGGCAAAGAAGCTTCCCATGATCTGGTCAGCGTGGTATCTGGGATACGTAAAAACGTAAACAGCCATCAGCGCGATCAGAAAGACCGTCATAAGAAAGAGCGTGTAGCTGTCGCGCTCCATGCCGGCCAGTCTGGTATCGGCAAGAATCCTGATCACATCGTACAGATAATAAAGAACAACAGCCAGATAACCGCAGAACGCCGGAAGCGTCTTTTCCAGCTTCAGCACACGGTAAAGTTCGAACACGCCTGTCAGGGATACAAGCAGCAGGGTGAGGGCCAGAACGGCGCCGCCCGCGGTGATGGTCCCGATCGCGATCAGGACCAGAATGATCCCGCTGATGAGTCTTGTCTTAAACACGGTCTTATTCCTCCTTTATACCGCCGTACCGGCGTTCCCGGCCATTGTATTTTTCGATGGCCTTCCAGAGTTCATCCTTCGTAAAAGCAGGCCAGGGAACTTCCGTAAAGTAAAATTCCGTATAGGCAAGCTGCCACATCAGGTAGTTCGAAAGTCTCAGCTCTCCGCTGGTCCGGATCAGCAGGTCCGGGTCGGGGATCCCGGCCGTATCCAGATGATCCGCGATCGTCTTCTCGTCGATCTGCTCCGGAAGAAGTTTGCCATCCCTGCACTCTTCACCGATCTTCTGCACGGCTCTTCTTATTTCATCCCGGCTCCCGTAATTGATGGCGATCTGGAAATTCAGCCCGGTATTGTCTTTGGAGGATTCCTCCAGTTCCTTAAGGGACTTCTGCAGATCAGGCGCCAGCGCGGAGGGATCCCCCAGTACGCGCACCTTCATGTTGTTGTCCCTGGCGGTCTTGATGCAGGTCTTCGTATAGCGGCGGAACAGCCGCATCAGGGCATCCACCTCTTCCTTGGCCCGTTTCCAGTTCTCGGTGGAGAACAGGTACACCGTCAGGTATTTAATGCCCATGTTCCAGGCATCTTCGCAGATCACTTCCAGGTTTTCCGCGCCTTTCACATGGCCGTAGTTTCTCGGCATTCCTTTGCTTTTTGCCCATCTTCCGTTTCCGTCAAGAATAATGGCTACATGCTGCGGAATCGTCATTTGGCACTCCTTTCCTGTCAAGAAAAAACCGCGGACTGCAACAGTCCGCGGACGCAGAGGCTGTTTGTGGCTCTGTCACAAAGGCAGATTAAACAGTCATGATCTCTTTGGATTTATCCTCGACAGCTTTATCGATATCCTTGATAAACCGGTCCGTTACCTTCTGGATCTCTTCGCCGAGATCTTTGATCTCGTCTTCGGAAACCTCTGATCCTTTCAGTTTCTTGAACGCGTCATTTGCATCGCGGCGGATATTCCGGACGGCCACCTTCCCTGCCTCACCTTTTTTCTTAATATCCTTCACAAGGTCTTTTCTGCGTTCCTCGGTAAGCTCCGGAAATACCAGACGGATCACACGGCCGTCGTCAGAGGGATGAATGCCGATATCGGAAGTCATGATGGCCTTCTCGATCTCCCGCACCATTTTGGGCTCCCATGGCTGAATCTGAAGCACTCTCGGTTCCGGAACCGTTACGTTTCCGACCTGCTGAATGGGGGTCGGGGTTCCGTAATAATCCACACGGATCTTGTTCAGCACATTCGGGTTCGCACGACCGGCACGGACACCGTCAAATTCCGAAAGCATGTTATTGTAGGATTTCCGCATCTTTTCTTCGTAAACTTTGATTCTTTCATCCATGGTATTGCCCTCCGTTACACTGTTATTTTTGTTCCGTTCAGATTGCCTCTCGCAGTCTCAACAATACTGTTCTCCTGGTTAAGTCCGAATACAAGCATCGGCATCTTCTGTTCCTTGCAGAGAATGGAGGCGGTCATGTCCACAACACCCAGCTCTTTGCTGACGACTTCGTCGATAGAGATCTCGTCGTATTTTACCGCATCTGGGTTGTCCTTCGGATCGCTGTCGTAGACCCCGTCCACGGATTTGGCCAGCAGGATCACTTCCGCCTCGATCTCGATGGCGCGAAGGACTGTACAGGTATCCGTCGAAAAATAGGGGTGGCCGGTCCCGCCCGCAAAGAAGACCACTTTCCGGTTTTCAAAGGCTTCCATGACCTTGTCCTTGGAGAACAGGGATGTAAACGAACCGCAGGCAAACGGAGTCATGATCTCTGTTTTCATTCCCACCGATCTGAAGATCTCAGAAACATAAATGCAGTTCATCACTGTGGCCAGCATGCCGATCTGGTCCGCCTTCGTGCGGTCTATATTTTTGCTGGACCTGCCGCGCCAGAAATTTCCGCCGCCGATCACGATGCCGATCTCCATACCTTCATCTACAAGAACCTTCACCTGTGCGGCGACCTTCAGAACGGTTTCCTCGTCAAAACCGGTGCTCTTCGGGCCCGCCAGTGCTTCTCCGCTCAATTTCAACAAAACTCTCTTCATGACAGTCTCCTTTTTTGGAACCATTTTCAAATATGATACCACTTTTCATGATATAAGTCTACGATTTCTTCCTTTTCCATCTACCGTAAGCCCTGGATATCTTCTGCATGAAGCCGTACAGGTACCGGTAGGTAGGCTCTGTCACCACGGCAAAGAGCAGCAGGATCATCAGGCTCTGTTTTGAGATGGTCGTGATGGAAAAGATGCTGCTCACAAAGATCATGCAGTACAGAAGCCCGGCCGCCATCAGGAACCAGATGGTCCAGTGGATCTTGGTCATGGGCGAGGCGATCCTGTACAAAATCATCAGACCCACGATAGCCAGAAGGATGGTGGACGATGTCGAAATATCCGTCTCATTCATTTTAAATTCCATACAGAAAAGGTACAGGACACTGACGATCAGAAAGTCGGTAAGTCCGCCGGGCAGTGCCTTGAAAAGGACATTGCTCATGAAATGTCCTTCGATCCTGTCCGTATTCTGTTCCTGGGAAAGCAGGAACGCCGGAATTCCTATGGTGAACATGCTGATCAGCGATACCTGGGAAGGCTCCAGCGGATAGTTGACCATCAATACAATGGAGAAGATCGACAGAAGCAGCGAAAAGATGTTCTTGACCAGGAACAGGGCTGCTGTACGTTCTATATTGTTTACCACGCGCCGCCCTTCCGCCACGACCGCAGGCATCTTGGAAAAATCCGACTCCAGCAGCACAAGCTGTGATACCTGTGCGGCGGCATCGCTGCCGGACGCCAGCGCGATGCTGCAGTCCGCATCCTTCAGGGCCAGCACGTCGTTCACGCCGTCTCCGGTCATGGCGACCGTATGGCCGGCCTTTTTCAGTGCACTGATCAGGGTCCGCTTCTGCTCCGGTGATACTCTTCCGAATACTGTGTATTTCTCGGCAGCTCCGGCGACCTCTTCCTCCTGATACAGAAGGGAAGCGTCCACCCAGTTTTCCGCCCCTTCGATTCCGGCTTCTTTTGCGATCTCGGAAACAGTAAGGGG
>CACZSG010000038.1 GCA_902783665.1 uncultured Lachnospiraceae bacterium
ACCAGGAAGCCCTGGAACATGCCGAAGGCAACGCCGATCGCCAGCACGATCAGAACCATGACAACGGCGTTCATACCCGCGCGCATGCCTGTCGCCAGGATCATACAGTCCATGGCGATGAGGGCGCCCACCGAAATATCAATGCCTGCCGTAAGCATGACAATGGTAAGACCGCAGGTCACGCAGATCAGGCCCGAGTTTGTGATCAGGATGTTCAGGAAGGTCTGAAGGTGCGTGAACCCCTTATGGCCGTAGGCGATGCAGCCGCCGGCGTAAAGTACGACGAACAGCGCGATGGTGATAAGCAGAAGGATCGTATGTCCATTCATTTTTGTTCTGTTTTTCATGAAATGGCACCTCCCTGCAGCTGTTTCGCGTTGCTCCTGTGCTTAAAGTAAGCTTTAAGAGGCGGAGCCTGAATTGCCACGATCAGGATCACGATGATGGCCTTGAATACGGGGGCCTGGGTCGAGGAAACGCCCAGCGCGTACAGCGTTGTCGTGATGGCCTGGATGGTATAGGCACCGATGATGGAGCCCGTCAGGTTGAACTTGCCGCCGCCCAGGGAGTTGCCGCCCAGCGCGACCGCCAGAATGGCGTCCATCTCAAAATAGAGGCCGATGTTGTTGGAGTCGGCCGAGGTGATCCTCGAAGAAGCCACGATGCCTGCAATACCTGCGAAAAGTCCGCACAGCATGTAGGTCATAAAGATGATCCGCTTTGAATTAAGTCCTGCGATCCGGCTTGCCCTGCTGTTGATTCCGACGGACTGGATATACATGCCCAGCGCCGTCTTTTTCAGAAGGACCGCAACCACCAGGATGCAGATGGCCGCTATGATGACCGGCGTCGGGATGGGGCCGCAGAAGCCGCCGAAGAATCCGAACGCGTCGTTTCTTACATAAACGATCAGGTCGTTGCAGAGCAGCAGGCCGATGGCCCGGGCTGCCGAAAACAGGATCAGCGTGGCAACCATTGGCTGGATGCCGAAATAGGCCACCAGCGTCCCGTTGAACACGCCGCAGAGCACTCCCAGCAGGATGCCTGCCAGCACGCCCACGATCAGCGGCACCGCCAGCGTAGATGTTGAGGATACGCCGTAGCCCGCCAGCAGCATGCAGCAGAAGCTGGCGCAGAGGCTCATCACCGAGCCGACCGAAATATCGGTTCCCGCCGAGGATGAGACCACCAGCGTCATGCCGATGGCCAGAATGGCCACCTCGCTGCCGCGGTTCAGAATATCAATGATACGCCCGTACAGGATGGTTCCGTTTCCTGTGGTCTGGCGCAGGGTGATCATAAAAAAGGAAAGAGGATTGGCGCCCACGGCAATATCGTGGATGATATTGACTGCCATCACAAGGATAAGGCTCATGACCGGCAGAAACAGGCTCCATCCCTTGATTCTGGACCATAACGAATTCTTATTCATGTGCCTGTTCGCCTCCCGCGATCGCTTTCATAACATTTTCCTGTGTCAGATCGTGATCCAGTTCTCCAACCTTCTCACCGTCTCTCATGATGGCCATACGGTTGCAGGTTCGCAGCATCTCGGAAATCTCGGAAGAGATGAACAGAATGCTCTTTCCTTCACCCGCAAGCTTCACGATCAGCTTCTGGATCTCGGACTTGGTTCCGACGTCGATACCTCGGGTCGGCTCATCCAGGATCAGAAAATCCGGATCCGTTGCCAGCCATCTCGCCACGATCACCTTCTGCTGGTTGCCGCCGGAAAGCTGTTTGACAAGCGTTTCCTTGCTGGCGGTCTTGATCTGGACCAGATCGATGTACCGGTCCGCGATCTCTTCCTGCTTGGCCCTGGGAAGCTGGTTGAACATGCCTCTCTTGGCCTGCAGGGCCAGGATGATATTTTCCCGGACGGACAGGTCCCCGATGATTCCCTCTGCCTTTCTGTCGTCAGGCAGCAGACCCATTCCAAGATTCATCGCGTCTATGGGCTGGTTGATCTTAACATCCTTGCCCGCCACCTTCAGTGTGCCGGTATTTGCTTTGTCCGCTCCGTAAATGGCTCTGGCCAGTTCGCTTCGCCCTGAACCCAGCAGACCTGCGACGCCGACCACTTCACCCTTATGGATGTCCAGGTCGAAGGGCTTGACGGTCCCGGTGTGGGAAAGGCCTCTGGCGGAGATCTCCAGGTCGTTTTTGCTGACGTCCTCGATGCTGTCCTTCTGAATTTCGGCCAGGTCATCCAGGTTCTTGCCCATCATGGCGGCGACAAGCTTCACGCGGGGCAGTTCGGCAATGGGATATTCTCCCACCAGCTGGCCGTCGCGCAGCACCGTGATCCGGTCGCATACCGCATATACCTGCTCCAGGAAATGCGTCACGAAGATGATGCCAACGCCCTTGTCCCTGAGGTTCCTCATCAGGCCGAACAGCTTTTCCACTTCTTCGTCATCCAGTGAGGATGTGGGCTCGTCAAGGATCAGCACCTTGCAGTCCATATCCACTGCTCTGGCAATGGCCACCATCTGCTGGATGGCCAATGAATAGTTCTCCAGATTCTGCGTCACATCCACCGAGATCCCAAGCTCATCCATGATCTTCTGAGATCTCTTGTTATAGGCGCGCCGGTCGACCGTATGGAATTTCGTCATCGGCTCACGGCCGATAAACAGGTTCTCAGCCACAGAAAGGTTGGGGCAGAGGTTGACTTCCTGATACACCGTAGAGATGCCGACCTCCTGCGCGTCCTTGGTGGAATGGTTCTTCACCGGGCCGGAAATTCCATCCACATGAATCTCGCCGGCCTCAAAGTCGTTAATGCCGGTAAGGCACTTGATCAGGGTGGATTTACCAGCCCCGTTCTCTCCCATCAGGGCATGGATCTCACCCTTGCGGAGTGTAAAGTCCACGTTTGAAAGGGCCTTTACCCCGGGGAAGGTCATCGTAATTCCCCTGGCAGTCAGCACAACATTATCTTCCATACGCACTCCTTCTTCTGATTTCCGATAATTCTTCCGCTTCACTTGTGATTCCGAAAAACACTTCCGAATCACTTCTCATACATAAATTGGAGGTCCCCGGAAATTCAGGAACCTCCAAGATAATCACATTACCTTTCCGGTTTGATCTCTGCCTCGCAGATATCAGTCTGAAGCTTTAATTAATACTGAGCCTCGATCACTTCGTCGGTAACCAGGGTCATTTCCTGAGCTTCGCCGTCAACTTCGAACTCTACGATCTGGTCTTCCAGTGCATACCAATGCTCGACCATGTAAACTTCCTTCTCAACTTCTTCGCCGGCTGCCAGTTTCTTGATAACTTCCTCAACAAACGGAGCTGCAAGCGGGTTACACTCGAAGTCAGCAGTGATCTTGCCGGCTTTGACATCTTCCAGACCTGCGGTGCAGGCGTCGTAGGAGATAAGGATTACATCATTGCCCGGGCCATAGGTAACACCAGCGTTGTCCATAGCGGTCATAGCGCCGAATGCTTCGTTATCGTTCTGGCAGACAACAACATTGAACTGGCCTTCATAAGATTTGCAGTAGTTTTCCATAACTTCCTGTCCGCCAGCCTCGGTGAAGTCACCGGTCTGCTCGTCGATCAGGTTCCAGCCATATTTCTCAGCTACTTCGTTGAAGCCTTCGCTACGGCCGATCTGTGCGGAAGATCCGGTAGATCCGGAGATGGTCAGAACATTGAGCTCTTCGATGCCCTGTTTCTCAGCGTAAGCTGCCAGCCATTCGCCTGCTGCAAGACCTTCGGTCTTGAAGTTGGAGCCGACCCATGCGGCATATTTGTCGGAATCATCGATGGTACGGTCGATAACGATTACCGGGATACCTGCATCTTCACACTCTGTAAGGACTGTGTCCCAACCGGTGGCGATGATGGGGTCGATGATGATGTAGTCAACATCCTGCTCGATGAAGGAACGTACAGCTTCCTTCTGTGCAGCTTCGTCATTGTCGCAGTCAACAAAGCTCAGGTCATAGCCGTTCTCTTCTGAGAAGACGTCCTGACAGGACTTTGTGGAAGCGGTACGCCAGTCAGACTCATGTCCTACCTGTGCGAAGCCGATGCTGATAAGCTCTTCTGCCTGTGCTGCCATAGCCGGAAGCAGTGCTGCTGCCATAGCGGTAACGATGATCTTACTGATTTTTCTCATAGTACCCTCCTTGAAAATAACCCTGTCTTCATAAGCGAAGACACATTGTTTTACTTAAGCATCTGGTAGCAGTATAATCTTCCGGCGGGATTTCTTCCATGAGTTCATTTCCCCGATTAGTTGTATTTTTTATCCGCTTTCCGGTTTCATCTTCTGCCCGTTAAGTGAGTTTTCTTATCGGGAAAGTTGAATTATTTCCCCGGCTTTCTGTCCATGTTTTGTATTTTTTGCATTTATGGCGAAATTTTTCCCTCTTTAATTACGGGAATCGTGATCTCAACCGTTGTACCCTCCCCGTAGGTGCTGGAAAAGACAAGCCCCGAGGATTCGCCGTAGTTGAGGCGCAGCCGCTCGGCCACATTGGAAAGGCCGAAATGACCACTGTCGGCCTGCGGCTTTTCTTTTTTGTCCTTCTGGTCCCCGCCGTCCACCATCCTGATGAGGTCTGTAAGCTGCTGCTGCGTCATGCCGATCCCGGTGTCGGATACGCATAAACGAACCCTGTCCCCGTCAATCTTTCCGGTGATGGAAATGTGACCGCCGCCCCGCTTGTTCTTGATGCCGTGATAGAGTGCGTTTTCCACCACGGGCTGCAGGGTCATTTTCAGGATCATGCAGTCCAGGCATTCAGCCCCTATGTCAATGCTGTAGGTAAGCATGTCCCGGTAGCGGAACTGCTGGATCTCCAGATACGAACGGATATGTCTCTCCTCTTCCCGGATGGGGATCACATCCCGTCCTCCGGAAAGCGCTGTCCTGAAAAAGGTCGACAGGGACGTGGCGATTCCTTCCACATCCTCCTTCCGGTCGTCCTCGGCCAGCCAGACGATATTGTCCAGGGTATTATAGAGAAAATGAGGGTCGATCTGGGCCTGCAGAAGCTTAAGCTCCAGGTTCCGCAGGTTGATCTGCTCCTGCCGGTTGCTTTCGACAAGGTCCCCGAGCCTTTCAGCCATGCTGTTGAAGCTGCGGCTTAAGCTGCGGATCTCGGGACTTCCGCTCACCTTCGCTCTTGTATCAAAATGACCCGCTCCCAGGGAGGCAGCCGCTTTCATAAGACCGCGCACCGGTCTGTTGATGCTTTCCGTTATCATGGATGTAAGCAGAAAAGAAATGGCCAGCAGACCGAAGGCTGTGAAAATGGCGAAACGCACCAGGAGGGATCTCCTTTCGTCCATCTGCTCTCTGGTATTTTCCATGCTCACCGATTCATAATAAATGTACTCGGATATGCGCTCCTGGATCATCTCCGTCAGCATGTAGATGTCCACGTCCAGGCTTTCCATGTTTTCATCGTAGTGTCCGGTCACCTTGACGGTGCCGTTGATATCGTTCACTCTCTTATGCAGCGTCGTCAGAAGTTTCGCGGCCCGGTCTATGCTCTCCAGCGCATCGTCGGAGACAGTCGTCCTGCGCACATCCTCAAAGGCTTCCTCCGCCTCGCGTATCATTTCATCCGGATTGGTCATTCCAAGCTCCGGGCCCACTTCATACTTGCTCATCGAGTGGGCTACCATCATATACATGACCGAGTCCATGTCGTCCTTGAACACCAGGTTGTACGCGTTTACCTTCGTAATATTGGAAACAATGGTGCTGTAATATCCGGCAATGGAATTCAGGTTCAGCATCAGGTACATGGCCAGCGCAAAAAAAGGCACGATCATCATGACGCTCAGCAAAAACAGACGGGCCCCCAGCGTCAGAGGCTTCAGCTGTATTCTTTTTTCCCGCTGCTGTACACTGCCGCTCATGGCT
>CACZSG010000039.1 GCA_902783665.1 uncultured Lachnospiraceae bacterium
GGTGCCATCGGATGCCGGACGGCAGAACTTTTCAGGGCATTCGGATGCAGCCTGCTTGGGTACAGCCGCACGCAGCGGCCCGAAGCCTTTGCGCTTGGCATCAAATACCTGCCGCTTTCCGACCTGATGGCCCAGTCGGACATTGTGTCGGTCCACACCCCTCTCACGCCTGATACCAGAGCCCTGATCGGTGAGAAGGAGATCGCCTGCATGAAGCCCGGCGCCATCCTGATCAATACTGCCAGAGGTCCTGTGGTGGATACCCCGGCGCTGGCAAACGCACTGCGCGAAGGACGCATCAAAGCCGGCATCGATGTGTATGAAAAAGATCCGCCGCTTCCCGAAGGGCATCCGCTTCTCGATGCCCCGAATCTGGTCTGCACGCCGCATGTGGCATTCGACACCAGGGAATCCATCGACCGCCGGGCCGGAATGGCATTTGAAAATGTCACCGCATGGCTTGAGGGTGCCCCTGTCAGAGTGATGTTATAAGAGGTTTTTCATGGGAATGATGATTCGTATGGCACTGGCGTGCTTCTGGCTGGTGCCCGTCCCGCTTTTATGCGGGCAGATGTTCTTCAGGAACAGACCATTTGCCTGGCCGGAAAGCATTCTGGCCGGCATTCTTTTTATGTTTTCCGCGGCTGAAGTGCTGATCCTGCCGATGACCTTCCTGCGGCTTCCCCTGCATGTCCTGACGGTATGCTGTGCCGCGGTGTTTCTGGCCGGGACGGCCGCAGGCCTGATCCGTCTCTGTCGTTTTTACGGAAAAAACGGCGGAAGAGATTCTGTTTCTGCCGGGAAGCATCCATTCAGCATGAAACATCTGTTTAATAGGAAAGAATTCTCCTGGTACCTGCTTGCGGCGGTCCTTGTGATCCTGCTTCAGATGGCTGTCGTCTCTTATTTCGGCCATTTCGACCAGGATGATGCCTTCTACGTTGGCGCCGCCACCACGGCCGTGCAGACGGACACCATCTTCGAGATCAGCGCCTACACCGGATTCCCGTACCGGACGCTTCCGAAACGGTATGTATTATCGCCGTTTCCCATCCTGCTGGCTGTGATCAGCCGGCTTTCGGCCGGCCTGCATCCTGCCGTGCTGGCTCACGTGGTATACGCTCCTGTTTTCGTTGGCGCGGGCTATCTGGCACTGTGGCTGCTGGCCCGCCGCTTCTATCCGGAGGAACCGGACAGCCGGGGAATCTTTCTTCTGCTGTCGGCACTGCTGTACTGGTTCTGCGGCTACGCGTCACGCAACCAGGGTTCTTTCCTCCTGCTGCGCCCGTGGCAGGGAAAGGCCGTGCTGGCCGGAGTCCTGCTGCCGTTCCTGTTTTACCTGTGCCTTCAGCTGTTCCTTCCTTCCGGGCAAAAGGAAGAAAATGAGCCCTGGTTCCTGCTGTTCCTGGGGATTCTGGCTTCCTGCCATGTCTCTACCATGGGGGTTCTTCTTGCCCCTCTGACGGCCGGGATCTTCATGGTCTCCGCCCTGCTGCAGAAAGCCCGCCCCAATATCATCTGGCGGACCATCCTGTGCTGCCTGCCGCCGCTGGCACTTGGCATTGTTTATCTGATACTGTAAAGGAGGGACTTTATGATCGAGACTCTGAAACATGCCGTCTCCGTATGGGCCCTCTTCTGGAGCGACGGCTACGTGGCCCATCTTTTTGCCGCGGCTGTACTTCTGCTGCTTCTCCTGAAACGAAAAAACAGGACTGTCCGGCAGCTTCTTCTGCCGGCAGCCCTGGCGCTGCTCCTGTTCTTTTTCCCGCTGACCGCCCGCCTTCTCATGAAGATGGTGGGGGACGACATCTACTGGCGCATCCTGTGGATCGTTCCGGTGTTTCCCATCCTGGCTTTCGCGGGCACGGAACTGGCAAGGCGCGCGAAAAAACTGCCGCGTTTCCTGCTGGTGCTTCTTCTGCTTGGTGTGACAGTACTGACCGGAAAGGACATGTACCAGGCCGGAAACTATACACGCCTGCATAATCTGCAGCAGGTCCCCGAGGAAGTGCCTCACATCTGCAACCTGCTTCATACCTGGGCGCAGGAAAACGGTCTTCCTTATGTATATGCCGCCGCGGATGACCATCTGGCCACCTGGCTGCGCATTTACGACCCGACCATCCTGATGCCCTACGGACGTTACGGCAGGGATGCGCGGAACGTCTACGCCCGGGCGCTGCACAGCAGGCTCTCGGCCCAGGACGGGGAGTTCGCGAAGATCACCAACGATGCCAAGCTGCTGCGCTGCCGCTTTCTGATCGTGCCGGGAACCTCGGAGGATCTGGACGCGCAGGTAGCCTCCTACGGCTGTCCCTGGATCGGGCGCATCAACGATTACCATTTCTTCTATGTTCCGCCAGATTCACCTCTCACCGAGATTGAAGAGAATGCCGCCGGAGATGCCGGCAGCGCACAGAATGAGAATACTGCGGAAGATGCCGCCGCATCACCGGATGGAAATATCACGGAAGAAGGTGCTCCGGAAGAGTGAATTCCCAGCAGGGGATGAAGCTTTCCCTGGCTGCCTCTCCCTCCTGGAAAAATCCGTTTTCAATCCCTAAGTCAAGGGCGTAGTTCAGGACCCGCTCATATTCCCGCGCAGTTACTTTGCGGGAGAGCAGCGGGTCCTCTTTTACTGCCTCCATCGGGGTATACTGGCTCATAATACTGTAATAGATGGTATTTCCATACCTGTCGTACAGATATTTCAGGACAGCCTTAGCCTCCCGCACATGCCCCGGCAGCACCAGGTGCCGTACGATCACGCCCTTTTTCATCAGGCCGTCCGCGCCAAAGACTGCCTGCGGCTGCTGGCGGACCATCTCGGAGATGGCTTCCGCCGCCCTGGCAGGATAGTCAGCTGCGCCGGAATAGGCTGCGGCAAGGAATTCATCCCGGTATTTCATGTCCGGCAGATAGATATCGACAATGCCTTCCAGAAGGCGCAGCGTTTCCACGGATTCATATCCGCTGCTGTTGTAGAGGACTGGCAGGTCAAATCCCGCCTCCTTTGCCAGATGCCAGGCCCGGATCACCTGAGGCACATACTGGGCCGCCGTTACCAGGTTCAGATTGCAGGCGCCCTCCCGCTGAAGCTGCAGAAAACAGTCCGCCAGCGTCTCCACGGTGACGGCAGTTCCTGTTTCTCCCCTGGAGACCGGCCGGTTCTGGCAGAACCTGCAGCGCAGGGAACAGCCCGAAAAAAAGACAGCTCCGGAACCGTTCGTTCCGGAGATGCAGGGTTCTTCCCATCTGTGAAGGGCCGCCCTTGCCACCATCACCGTTCCCGGCACGCGGCAGAAGCCCTTCTGTCCCTGGGCTCTGTTCACCCCGCAGGCGCGGGGGCATAACATACACTTTTCCATTTTTCTCCTGTCCATACCTGCCAAAGCAGGCCGAATCATCCCACATCCGGAAATTCATCACTCGACAAATGCTGATTTCTTCTCTGTCATTCCGGTCTGTTTCCTGTCAGGAAGCTGTGCCAGCAAGATGGCAGCGAACATCAGCGCGCAGCCGCAGATCTCCTTAAAGGAAAGCTTCTGTCCCAGGATCAGCCACCCCGCCAGGACCGAGAATACGGATTCCATGCTCATGATCAAGGAGGCCACCGTGGGATTCAGGTTCTTCTGCGCGATGATCTGAAGCGTGTAGGCCACGCCGCAGGAAAGCACGCCCGCATAGAGGATGGGGATCCAGCCCTGCAGGATCGCCCCGATATGCGGTTCTTCAAGCAAAAACATCAGCACGGCGGATTCCAGGCCGCTGACCAGGAACTGGACGCAGGAAAGCCTGAGCCCGTCCACCAGAGGCGAATACCGTGAGACCAGAAGGATCTGCACGGAAAAAGCCGCGGCGCACAGCAGTTCCAGGAACTCTCCTTTTCCGAAGGAGGCCGCCTCTCCCTGCATGCACAGCATATAAAGGCCGAACACGGCGAGCACCACGCCCGCCAGCACCTTCCTGCCGGCTTTCTTCCCGAAAAGAAGTCCCAGCACCGGCACCAGCACAATATAGAGAGCCGTGATAAAGCCTGCCTTGCCGACGGTGGTATACTGGATGCCTGCCTGCTGCAGGTTGCTGGCCACAAAAAGAGCCGTGCCGCAGCAAGCGCCGCCGATCCAGAGCGCGCGCCCGCTCCTCCCCTTCCCGAAAGACGTATTTCCTGCAGAGACCGTTTCCTCCCCAGCGGAAGAACCCTCTGTCCGGGACGCTGCCGCCCCGCCGAAAAGTCCTGTCCTCCTCCAATGGTCCATCAGACGGATGCAGGGCACAAGGAACGCAGCCCCGATGAGGCTGCGGACACAGTTAAAGGTAAAGGGGCCGACATATTCCATGCCCACGCTCTGCGCCACGAAGGCGACGCCCCAGATGAGCGCAGTCAGAAGAAGCAGCAGTGAGCCTTTCAGCGTTTTCGAGTCCATCTTATCAAGTCATTCCTTTCAACGGTTCACTTTTAGACCGGTTTTATATATTCCGGAAAACGATCCGCTTCGGGACCGGTTTTACATCCATGAAAACGGTTCCCCGTTCAGGGCCGTCTCCACCAGGTTCCCTTCCGTGTCATAGGACAGCTTCAGGGAGAAGAAGGGGGTATCTTTCAGAAGAAGACGGAGAAAGATCCGGTCCCCTTCCCACAGATTCAGCGTTTCCACCTTCTCCACGGGCACCCAGGCCAGTTCCCCCTCCGGACAGGAAGGAAGAGCGGGCAAAGCGCCGTATTCCCCGGGCAGTTCTGCCGTGAACAGCGCCATATATTCCGTGCCCCAGCCTTCGGAGGAAAAAGTGACAAGCCCGCGCATCCGCATCTTCTCAAGACGGAAGCCGGTCTCTTCCAGGGCTTCTCTTTTCAGGCATTCCTCCGGGCTTTCGCCTTCTTCAAAATGCCCGCCGATACCGATCCACTTTCCCTCGTTCACATCGTCCTTTTTCCGGTCCCTGTGCAGCATCAGCCAGCACCCGCCGGATTCTATATAGCACAGCGTCGTAAAGGGTGTCTTCATGCCAGGTCTTCTCCCTCGTACCGCAGCTGCCGGCTCTGGGCCAGCAGATACTCCCGGCTGTTCTTCTCCGGGTGATCCAGCACTTCATACAGCAGATTCTGCAGCAGCTCTCCCATCTCTTTTCCGGGTTTCATGCCGTCCCGGATCAGGTCCTCACCGGAAATGGCCAGCTCCGAAAGGGAAAGGCAGTCGTGATGATACCGGATATCCTCCCAGATCCGCTCCAGCTGTTCCAGATAATCCAGGTTCCGGATCACCAGGTCCGGATGATGGGCCAGAATGTCGGCCCGCTTGACTTCCAGGAAAAGGTCAAAGAGTTCCGGTCCGCCAAGTTCGTAGGCCGTCCGCCGGATATCCCTGGCAGACAGCTGCGGAAACAGGGAATGGTTCGCCACCAGCAGTGTCACGGTCCTGGCGGTCTCGTTGTCAAATTTCAAACGCTTCAGAATATTCTCGGCGATCTGTTTGCTGCGGGCCGCATGACCTTTGAAATGGTCGTGGCCGCTGCCGTCCACCGTCCGTACATCCGGTTTTCCCATGTCGTGGAGCAGAAGTGTCAGCCGCAGGATCTTGTCAGCGCGCACCTGCTTCATGGCTACCAGGGTATGTTCTCCTACGGTATAGATATGATGGGGACTGTTCTGTTCCTGCACCATGATGCGGTCGAATTCCGGCATGATCACGGAGGTGATCCCCGTCTTATAGGCCAGGCGGAACCAGGACGGATGGGGCGAGACGATCATCTTGACCAGTTCTGTACGGATGCGTTCCGCGCTGATGCGGTCCAGCTGGTCCGCCATCTCCCGGATGGCTTCCTGCACGCCTTCTTCAATTTCAAAACCCAGCTGCGCCGCGAAACGGACCGCCCTCATCATCCGCAGGGCGTCCTCTGAGAACCGCTCCTTCGGGTCTCCCACGCAGCGGATGATGCCTTCCTTCAGGTCCTCCATGCCGCCGAACAGATCGATGATTCCGCTTTCGTGGCAATAGGCCATCGCGTTGATGGTAAAATCCCTTCTTTTCAGGTCCTCCTCAAGACTGCGGGTAAAGGTCACTTCCTTCGGATGCCGGGCATCCTCGTAGACACCGTCTATGCGGTAGGTCGTCACTTCGCACGGGTCCCCGTCCGTCAGCACCGTCACCGTTCCGTGTTCGATGCCCGTATCCACCGTTCTGGGAAATACGCTCTTCACCTGGTCCGGTGTGGCCGAAGTGGTCACATCCCAGTCTCCCGGCGTTCTTCCGAGTATGGAGTCGCGCACGCATCCTCCTACGATGTAAGCTTCATAACCTGCCTGATGCAGGCCGTCCAGCACATACTGCGCAGCACCGGGGATCTCGATGTAATGAGCCCTCACCGTCTGCATTTTATTATCCATATCCACCATTAACGATTCATCTCCTCACATGAAATGGGGGTGATACCCCTCAAGGATACCATCGCTCTTTCAAAAATACCAGAAAAACCTTCACAAATAATTCATTTTACATTTTTTCCGGCCTTTGCTATGATGTTGCCATGATGCGGAGTTGTTTTGTATACAAGAAAAGCAGAAGAATTCCGCCTGGAATATGCAAAAGAAACGGAGGTAAAACCATGAAAAACAGAGTCGTAAAACGGCTTGTTCTTTCAGCCGCGGCCGCTCTCCTTCTTTCCGCCGTTCCTGCCATGGCGCAGGACCCGGAGGATCTGGAACTGCTGGAAGCCGTGGATGCAGACGCCGAAGAAAGCGAACTGTCCGACGAAGAATACGATCCGGAAATGGATGAAGCCTTTGATCTTGAGGACCTGGAGGAAGAACCGGAGCTCAGCTCCGAGGAAGAGGACCTGCTTCTTCAGGAGTCTGATTTCAACGACGATCTCTCTTCCATCCCCGAGGACCTGGACACCACCGAATACCTGCTGAAGGACGCGGACCAGTATGTTTCCTGGACTTCCATGGAAGGTCTTGAGGTGACCCGCCAGGTCTACGCCGTCACGGATGAGGACGTGCAGGAACGGGTACAGCAGGAGCTCTCCGCCTATTCCACGGAGGAAGATGCCGACCGCCCTGCCCGGGAAGAGGATTTCATCTACGCCACGGTCACCTATACGGTGCAGGGTACCGGGGAAACCGAGACCCTGGACGATATGGTCTTCTACATCGGTGATGAATACTATGGCCCGGAATTCGACGAAGCCCTGATCGGCTGCGCCATCGGAGACGAAATCTCCGTCTCTGTCTCCTATGATGAGAACGATACTGACTCCGAATGGCCAGGCCAGACGGTGGATTTTAAAGTGACCGTATCCGGCGTCACCCACGTGATCGCCCCTGAATACACCGATGAATTCGTAAAGGAAAACTTCGGGTACGAAAGCACGGCCGAATTCGAGCAGTCTCTGCGGGAGACCATGCAGCTTGAGAACGATGAAAACGCAGACAGCGAGCTGTACAACAATGTGCTGGCCGCCGCCGTGGAACAGTGCGAGTTCGGCACCTTCCCCGAGGAGCTTCTGGAGGAATCCAAACAGGAACTGGTAGATACCTACTCCTTCTATTTCGGCCAGGACGCCATAACCTATGAAGAAGTTGCCAGCCTGTTCGGCATGTCCACGGAAGAACTGGACGCAGCCGTGGCCGATGACATGAAGTATACCGTCTTTATCAGCGCCTACGCCCTTACGAACGGCATCCGCATTCCCCGCAGCACCTACACCGAATATCTGATCCAGGAAGCCACCTTCTCCGGTTACCCGGATGTGGCAACGTACGAGGAGGATTACGGAAGAGAGGCACTCATCCGCAGCCTTTATGAGCAGAAGGTATCGGAAGCGCTTCTGGAGACCGCGAATATCACGGATGTCACCACTTCCTCCCAGACTTACGACAACCTGATGTTCGAGGACGAGGGAGAATTTGACGAATAAGCCATTTGCGCATAAAAATGCAATAAATGAATATTTCTGATAACGAAAAGACGGACAGCGAAAGCTGCCCGTCTTTATGTTCTGTTCTCAGTACGGCTTGATCAAAGCTTTACTACGTTGGACGCCTGCATGCCGCGCGGTCCTTCTGTCAGGTCGTAGGAAACAGCCTGGCCTTCTTCCAGAGTCTTGAATCCCTCACCCTGAATAGCGGAGAAATGTACGAAAACATCCTGTCCGTCCTCGCCTGTAATAAATCCATAGCCTTTTTCCGCGTTGAACCACTTAACAGTACCCTTGTTCATGGATGGTACCTCCTATTAATTATATTACTTCAAGAAACACGAATCCTTTCAGCATCATTAATTATATCATTTCCATTTTTCAAGTCAAGTTATTTCAAACAAAACGTGTTTATTTTTTCACAGATCAGCCACCATCTTCGCGCCGCCGTAGATCCCGGCGTCGTTCCCGAGGATGGCCAGTTCGAAATCGGTCTCACGAAGTGCAGGGAACGCATGCTTACGATAGTTCTTGGCAATATAGTCCAGAATAATGGGACCGGCTTTGGAGACGCCGCCTCCGATCACGATGACCTGCGGGTCTGTCACCTCGGCAAAGATGGACAGGGCAGTCCCCAGATACCCGCCAAACTCTTCCGCCACGCGGATGGCCAGGGCATCTCCCTCCTTGACCGCGTCGAAGACCTTCTTCGCATCCAGATCCGGTTTTCCGCGCAGAAGGGAATCCTCATCCGAATTCTCCAGCTCCTCTTTGGCCAGACGGGCAATACCGGTGGCTGACGCTACCTGCTCCAGGCAGCCGCAGTTGCCGCAGTTGCAGGGATCCTTGATCTTCGGTGCGACAAAGGCATGTCCGATCTCGCCGGCTGCTCCATGATAGCCGGGCAGGATCTTTCCGTCGATGATGATGCCGCCGCCGACACCGGTGCCGAGCGTCACCAGGATCATGTTCCTGGAACCGGCGCCGCCGCCCTTCCACATTTCGCCGAGCGCGGCGATATTCGCGTCGTTGGCTGCTTTGACGGAAAGGCCGGTCATCTCGCCGAGTTCTCCTTCAATATCCTTGAAGCCCCAGTGCAGATTGACAGCATAGGGAAGACATCCGTTCTCGTTTACGGGGCCGGGGACACCGATCCCGATACCGGAGACCGAATCAGCCTCTATTCCTTTTTCCCCCATTTTTGCAAGTACCGTGGCCGCGATGTCCGGAAGGACATTGGCTCCGTTATCCTTTGTCCGGGTCTTGATCTCCCATTTTTCCAGAAGAACACCTTCCACCGTGAACAGGCCGCACTTGATGGTCGTTCCTCCAACATCAATTCCAAAACAGTATTTCTTCATTGTAATCTCTCCTGTCAAAGCATGTCGTCATTCCTGTTGCGCACCAGATTTGCCTGAACGCGGTTATACAGTTCCTTGGCGGCATTGTAGCCCATTTTCTTCTGTCTGTGGTTGACGGCAGCCGTCTCGACGATGACTGCCAGGTTGCGTCCCGGCCGGATGGGAAGCGAGTGACAGACCACCTGGTTGCCCAGGAACTCCGTGTATTCTTCCTCCATGCCAAGCCGGTCATATTCCTTATCCCGGTTCCACTCTTCGAGTTTGATGACCAGGTCTATGGACTGTGTGTTTTTCACGTTTTCAACGCCGAACAGCGTCTTGACATCTATGATCCCGATACCCCTCAGCTCGATCAGATGCCGGGTGATCTCCGGGGCCGATCCCACCAGGGTATCGTCACTGACCTTCCGGATCTCCACCACATCGTCGCTGACCAGGCGGTGTCCGCGGCGGATCAGCTCCAGGGCGGCCTCGCTCTTTCCGATGCCGCTCTCGCCCATGATCAGCACACCCTCGCCGTATACGTCCACAAGAACACCGTGGATGGAAATGCAGGGCGCCAGCTCCACGTTCAGCCAGCGGATGATCTCCGCCATGGCGGAGGAAGTGGACAGTTCCGTCACGAACAGCGGGATCTGATGCCGCTGCGCGATACGCATCATGTCCTCGTCCGGGTAGGTCCTGGCGCAGTAGATCACGCAGGGGATATTATAGGAAAGAAACTTCTCGTAGACTTCTATCTTCTTTTCCCTGGGCTGGCTTTCCAGATAGGTATATTCCACATAC
>CACZSG010000040.1 GCA_902783665.1 uncultured Lachnospiraceae bacterium
CAGTCCGTCGGCACGTCCAGGAAATTGCCCTTCTGTGACCAGAAGGCATTGCGGACGAGGCGGTTCAGCAGCGGATCCGATGTTTCGATCCAGCCAGTGCGCTTCATATCGGAGTGCACCACGATTCCCGTGAAGGCATCCTTCGATACTGACGCCGGCCCGCCCGGGAACTCGTTCACCCGGACATAGCGGAACCCGTAGAAGGTGAGCAGTGGCTTGTAGGTCTGCAGGCCGTCCCCGCAGATATAGCGGTACTGGGCTTTCGCGGACCTGTAGTTGGCGTTGTAGAAATTTCCTTCCGCGTCCAGCACCTCTCCGAAGGAAAGGTCCACCGCCTCTCCCTTTTTCGCTTCCACACGCACCTGCACGTACCCGGTGATCTCCTGTCCGAAATCCAGCACGGTCTCTCCGGCGGGTGTCGTCAGGATCTCCCGGACCGACAGCCGTTCCATTTCGCGGATCTCCGGTCCTTCCTGTTCCAGAAGGGTGTCGTCCGGTCCCTCGAAAAGGGCGGTCTCCTCTTCGGCCGCTTCCTCCATGGCCCCATCATAGATCTCTCCGTCATAGATCTCCGAGAAGCGGACCCGGCTCTCCCTGACCTTCCAGGAAAGATCCGTCACCAGATGCTCCTCGCTGCCGTTCGCGTAATGCAGCTCCAGTTCGGCCAGAAGGCCGGCAGGGTTTTTCGCAAGCTCCGCCTGGGCCGGGGACGGCTGCCAGCCGACCAGGCGGCTGCGGTACCATCCCTTCCCCAGAAGAACACTTATCTCATTTTCTTCGCCTTCCTTTACCAGTTCCGTCACATCATAAGTCTGGTACTGCAGGCGTTTTTTATAGGAAGTCCAGCCGGGCGCCAGGACATAGCTGCCCACACGGCTGTCGTTGATCCTGGCCTCGTAGACGCCCAGGCCGGTAATGGTCAGGAGCGCCTGTTCCAGTTCTTCCTGAACTTCGAAAATACGGGTAAATTCCGGGACCACGTCCCCCATGTCCCTGGCGGGGCGGATCCAGAGCGGTTCCTGATTCATATGTTTTCCTCCTGTGGTTTGTTTTTCTTCTTTTGCAGAACACTGATATGGACTCTCTGGTCTGAATTCTCTGTCCAGCCGGTCCCGCAGGCGCATAGCCCCTGTGTTCTCAGTCTGCGCAGACATGCAGATCCCCTGCCGTCAGTCCACGCGGATCCACACCATCATCTCACCCGCGGAGCGGTTGGCCCATGAATAGTAGGGGATGAATTTCAGCTTCTGCGTCTCGCTCTTTTTTCCTCTGTAATGGCGGTACAGCAGGTTTCCGTTCCAGCCTTCCCCGGAGATCCGTTTTCCTTCCGTGGTCAGCGTGACGATGCCCTTCAGCAGCTTCTCCTCGAACCGGACGTCAAAGACGGCGTCTCCGGGAATGGAGAGATCCTGCAGAAGACTCTGGTTGTCCTCTTCCTCCAGACAGTACACCAGCGGACCGCGCGTCACGGCTGCCTTGCCGGTATCCTCACGCACCAGGGGGTTGGCTTCCACCAGCTGCACCGGCATGTCAAGCACCAGTGTCACAGTGTCGCCGTTTTTCCAGGTCCGTGTCAGGCGGACATAACCCTTTTCCGTCTCCACCGGTACTGTCTCGCCGTTTACCTTCAGGCTGCAGTTCTCGCACCAGCCGGGAATGCGCACGGCCAGGGTGAACACAGTATCCTCGTCATTTTCCACGCGCACGGAGACATTTCCGTTCCACGGATAGCCGGTCTCCACCTGCAGACAGTTTTCCCTGCCGCCGGCCTGTACGCGGATGGCTCCGCCGATGAACAGGTTCATATACACTTCGTCGGCGCTCTGTTCGTACGCATATCCTCCGATGGAGGAGAGCAGTCTGGCCACATTCGGCGGGCAGCAGGCACAGCCGAACCATTTCTGGCGTTCGATCTTCACATGCTTTTTGGTATAGTCCTTCAGGGATGATTCCGGGTTGGCCTCCAGCGGGTTCACATAGAAGAACTTCGTTCCGTCCAGAGACATGCCGCTGATGATCCCGTTGTACAGCGCCCGCTCCATCACGTCCGCATAGCGGGCATCCTTCGTAATCTCCAGCATGCGGCGGGCGAAGAATACCAGGCCGATGGCGGCACAGGTCTCCGCGTACACCGTGTCATTGGGCAGATCGTAATCG
>CACZSG010000041.1 GCA_902783665.1 uncultured Lachnospiraceae bacterium
TCTGCTGTATACATTCCATAATTGTCCACGGTATGTCCCATGGGCTCCACTACCTTCTTCAGGCAGCTCACCACGAGGGAGTTCTTTGCTGCCTGGCTGTTTTCGTTAATTACCGCGATCCTCATTGTATTTATGCCTCCTGTACTTTCTTCATTGCCTCATACATGCCGACCTCGTCGATCAGGTCAAGATATTTCACGACTTCTGCCTCGAATCCCGGAAGCTCCTTCAGCTCGGTGCCCCACATCTGCTCGTTTCCGATCACAGACTTCGCGATGGCTGCGTTGTCGTCGTCCTTGTGATCGTAATAGAAATCAAGTGCCCACTGGTCGTCCTTGATCTCGAAGGTGTCCCCGCCTCTTCTTCCGATCAGGCAGGCATCTCCCTTTTCCTTGCCGGCGCGGTAGAAGTCCATGTAAGCCGCGAAGGAGAAGGTCAGGCATGCCGGAAGCTTGCCGCCGTTGCGTTTCACATACTCAAGAAGGGACGGCATGCAGCGTGCTTTCCACTTGGAAGTGGAGTTCAGGGAGATGGACAGCAGCTGATGATCGATGTACGGGTTTGCAAAACGCTCGCTGACAGCAGACGCGAACTGCATCAGGTCGTCCTTCGGCAGATCCAGGGTAGGAATGACTTCGTCATACAGGGTCTTATTCATGAAGCCCTTGATGACCTCATCCTTCATGCAGTCGCGGACGATATTCTGTCCTGCAAGGTAAGCGCCCAGAACGAAAGAAGTATGAGCACCGTTCAGGATGCGCACCTTTCTCTGCTTGTACGGGGTTACGTCATCCACAACCAGGATGGGCAGGCCGGCCTTTTCAAACGGCAGCTCTTCCTTGATGGACTGCGGTCCTTCAATGACCCATGCACCGAAGATTTCTCCGGTATCCAGGTTGTTGTCTTCGTAGCCAAGCTCTTCCCAGATCTGTTCCGCCTCATTGCGCGGATAGCCGGGAACAATGCGGTCTACCAGTGTGGAGCAGAACAGGTTCTCAGCGTCCACCCATGCATCGAATTCAGCGCCCAGGCCCCACTGCTTCACGTATTCATGCACGCAGCGCTTCAGCTCGTCGCCGTTGTGGTCGATCAGCTCGCAGGAAAGGATGATGAATCCCGGCAGCTTGTTGTTGAAACGTCTGTACAGGAACTGAGTCAGCTTTCCGGGGAAGCTGCCGGCCGGCTTATCTTCAAACTTGCAGGCCGGGTCGTAGACAATGCCTGCCTCCGTTGTGTTGGAGGTGATGAAGCGGAGCTCGGGGTTGTCCGCGCAGGCCATCAGCTCGTCAAAATCCAGATATGCGTTGATAACACGGCTCAGGGAGGAGATCACGCGCTTTTTGTTTACCTTTTCGCCGTTCTCCTGGCCGCGCAGGAACAGGGTGTACAGGCTGTCCTGGGCATTGAAGCGCTCTCTTGCGTCGTAGGCGATGGGCTGCACCACGCAGACCTTGGCGTTGAAGCCGGCCTTTTCGTTCATGCAGTCAATAAAGTAGTCCACGAAAGCCCTCAGGAAATTGCCTTCGCCGAACTGAAGCACCTTTTCGGGCGCGTCCTTCAGCAGGTAACCATCAAAGTTCATCTCTTCCAGTGTCTTGTAGCTTAATTTTTTCATGATTCTACCTCTGTATATAGATGTTATTGATCCGTTTTCTGATCTGGATATCTCTTCTAATTAATCTCGATCTCTCATCTTTTAATCTGTAGATCTCTTCAAATTATGATCAGGTCGCCATAAGTTAATTACGACGTGTGGCCAGACTTTTGGCGCTGTAATCAAATTATAATCCAAAATACCTCTTGGCATTCGTATAGCTGATACCCTCGACGATGCGCTTCAGCGCTTCTTCGTCGCACGGATACTCGCCGTTCTCCACCCATTTGCCGATCAGGTTGCACATGATGCGGCGGAAATAGTCGTGTCTGGTATAGGACAGGAAGGATCTGGAGTCGGTCAGCATGCCGATGAAATTGCCCAGGATGCCCAGGTTGGCCAGGGACTTCATCTGCTCTTCCATGCCGCTCTTGGTATCGTTGAACCACCAGGCCGGACCGTGCTGGATCTTGCCGGGAACTTCGTCGGACTGGAAGCAGCCCAGGATGGTTCCGATCTGCTCGTTGTCCGCCGGGTTCAGGGAGAACAGCACCGTCTTCGGAAGCTCGCCGGTCTTGTCCAGTTCGGACAGCAGAGCAGCGATGTTGCCGCCGCAGGTGTTCTGGGCGATCATGTCGAAGCCGGTATCCGGACCTTCCTTCGCGAACATTCTCTCGTTGACATTGCGCAGGCAGGAATAGTGGATCTCCATGACGATGTCATATTTATGGTAGGCACGTCCCAGGGTCAGCAGCATGGCGGTCTGGAATTTCTCGGCCTCTTCCACTGTCAGCTCTTCGCCGGCCATGGCTTTTTTGAAGGCCGCGTCCACTTCCTCCATGGGAGCCGGACGGAACATTACATAGTCGATACCGTGGTCGCTGGCTACGCAGCCGTGGTCTTTAAAGAAACGGATACGGTCCACGATGGCATCCAGCACTTCCTGTGCGGAGGTGAAGGTCCCTTTTCCGACTACCTTGGCCAGCTTGTCCATGTACTCTTTCCAGCCGGCTTTGGTGATGTTGATGGCCTTGTCCGGACGGAAGGAAGGACGTACCAGTGTGGTGAAGGTGTCGTCCGCCGCCAGCTTTTCATGCCATTCAAGGCTGTCCACCGGGTCGTCCGTGGTTCCGATATAGGCTACGTTGGACTGACGGATCAGGCCGCGCACGGAACAGTTCGGATCGTTCTGCAGCTTGTCGTTGCACTGATCCCAGATTTCCTTCGCGTTCTTTTTATTAAGAGGCTTTGTAACGCCGAAGTATTTCCGAAGTTCCAGGTTGCACCAGTGGTACATCGGGTTTCCGATGCAGAGTTCCAGCGCTTCCGCGAATTTCTCGAAACGCTCGTAGGGATGCTCCGTACCTGTTACGCTTTCCTCCGGAACACCGTTGGAACGCATGATCCTCCATTTATAATGGTCTCCGAAATAGCTGCCGTCTGCATTCCGGCCGCCCAGCCATACTTCGCCGATGTTGTTGAAGCGGCGGTCCTCATAGATCTCCTGAGGGTTCAGGTGGCAGTGATAGTCCACCAGCGGCTGATTCTCCGAATACGTATGGAAAAGATGTTTTGCTGTTTCCGTCTCCAGCAGAAAATCGCGGTCCATAAACTCTTTCATATCTGTTGATTCCTCCTGTACATAGAATACATTGACGGATGCCGGATAGCATACCGCAGAATAAACCGGCGGCTGCCGGATGGTATACCGCTCCTGAGAATGTCGTTTATACTGTACCATCTTGTATACTAGGATGCAAGAATGAGCTTGAAAGCGAGATCGCCAAAGA
>CACZSG010000042.1 GCA_902783665.1 uncultured Lachnospiraceae bacterium
ATCCACCACTGCACCAGAGGCCTGTGGCTGGACTGGCAGGCACAGGGCACCCGGGTCACCCAGAACCTGTTCCACGACAACACGCTTCCCTTCGATGAGAACGCGAACCCGAACTGTGTGGACGGCCTGGGCGAGGACATCTTCGTAGAGGTATCCCACGGCCCGACACTGATCGACAACAACATTCTGCTTTCCGACAACGCGCTGAAGCTGCCCACCCAGGGCGTGGCCGTGGTGCACAACCTGATCGCCGGCTCCTTTACCGGCGTGGGACGCGGCGTGGACAACGGATCCGGCAAGATCCCCTGCCCGCGTTACACTCCGTACCACACCCCGCACCGCACGGAAGTGGAAGGCTTCATGACCATCCTGCACGGCGACATGCGTTTCTACAACAACATCTTCATCCAGAAGCCGGTCCGTCCGGGCATGGAGGAGATCCGCAAGTCCGTGCTCGGCACGCCTCAGGCGGCCTGGACCGACGGAAACCTGACCGTAGGCACCGTACCCTATGAAGGGTACCAGACCTGGGAGGAGTATGTGGCCATGTTCGAAGGCTACTGCGGCATGGGTTCTCTGGGCGACCGCGACAAGTACTACTACAAGCTTCCGGTATGGAAGGGCGGCAACGTCTACTTCAACGGGGCGAAGCCCATGTCCTCCGAAACGGACGCAGTGATCTGCGACGCCCCGGCCACCGTTTCCGTGAAAGAGGAGAACGGCGAGTGGTACCTGGAGACCAATGTTTACGACTATGTGCCGAAGGGCGTCTGCGCCATGATCTCCACGGAGACCCTGGGCATGGCCTTCGAGCCGGAAGAGAAGTTTGAGAATCCGGACGGAACGCCCATCGTCTTCCAGTACGATTACTTCGGCAACCGTCAGGACATCAATCCGCTGGCGGGCCCGTTCGTTTCCGGCGAGGCCGCGAAACAGGCGCTGTAAAGAAAGGAAAACAAGAAGTGGCAAGAGCATATCATGTTTCCAAAACGGGAAACGACCGCGCGGCGGGTACGGCAGACGCTCCCTTCCTGACCATTCAGAGGGCAGCGGATCTGGCGATGCCCGGCGATACCGTTATTGTACATGCCGGTGAATACCGCGAATGGGTGGACCCGAAGATGGGCGGTCTGGGAGACCTGGCCCGCATCACCTACCGTGCGGCAGATGGAGAGAGAGTGGTGATCAAGGGCTCCGAGCGGGTGACCTGCTGGGAGAACGTGGAAGGAACCGTGTGGAAAGCCGTCCTTCCGAATGCCATGTTCGGCCCCTTCAATCCCTATGCCGAGTATCTGTACGGCGACTGGATGGTGGGCCCCATGTATCCCACCCTGCACCTGGGCGAGGTGTACCTGAACGGAAAGAGCTTCTATGAAGCGCAGAGCCTTCAGGAAGTGAAGGAAGCGAAAAGGCGGGAGACCGGGTACAACTATATCTGGGCTTCCGGCCACAAGGAGCCCATCCTGGATCCGGAGGATACCGTTTACCAGTGGTGCTGCCAGGTGGACGAGGAAAACACCACCATCTGGGCCAACTTTCAGGGGGCGGACCCGAACAGGGAGCTGACCGAGATCAACGTTCGCAAATGCGTCTTCTATCCGACACAGAGCGGAAAAGACTACATCACCGTGTCCGGGTTCGAGCTGGCTCAGGCCGCCTGCCCCTTCACGCCGCCCACCGGCGACCAGCCGGGACTGATCGGCCCGCACTGGAGCAAGGGATGGGTCATCGAGAACAACCATATCCATGACGCGAAGTGCAGCGGCGTCAGCCTGGGCAAGGATGAGAAGACCGGGGACAACCTGTTCACCAGGACCAGAAAGAAACCGGGCTACACCTACCAGTTCGAAGCGGTGGGCAAGGCCGTCCAGCTGGGCTGGAGCAGAGATACCATCGGTTCCCACATCGTCCGGAACAATTTCATCCACGACTGCGGGCAGAACGGCATCGTGGGCCACATGGGCTGCGTCTGGTCTGTCATTGAAGGAAACGAGATCTGCCGCATCGCCACCAAGCATGAATTCTTCGGCTGGGAGATCGGCGCCATCAAGCTGCACGCGCCCATCGACGTTCAGGTGATCGGGAACTATCTGCACCACTGCACGCTGGGTATGTGGTACGACTGGGAGACCCAGGGCACGCGCATCAGCCGCAACCTGTTCCTGAACAACTCCAGGGACCTGATGGTGGAAGTATCCCACGGGCCCTACCTGGTGGACAACAACATTCTGGGATCCCCTTACAGCTTTGAGAACGCGTCCCAGGGCGGCGCGTACCTGCACAACTTGGTGCTGGGCAACATCAAGCACTGGAACGTGCTGAACCGTTCCACACCTTATCACTTCCCGCACTCCACGGCCATCATGGCGTCCTCTTTCATCTACGGCGGGGACGACCGTGTGTACCAGAACATCTTCGCGGGCGGCGCGGACACCTACGGTGAAGTGACGGGGGATGGCCATGGCAGCGTGCCGGGCGGCAGCATCACCACCGGAACGGTATCCTACAACGGACATCCGGCCAGCTGGGAAGAGTACGTCGGCCTGATCGAGGAAGCCTTCCCCATGGACGGTGTACCCGGCGACGAGAACCTGTATGTGCTGGTGAAGCAGCCGGCCTACATTGCGCGGAATGTGTATACAGACGGAGCGCAGCCCTACGACAGGGAGACCGACCTGACGCAGACGGAAGGTCTGAAAGCCGTATTTATGACGGAAGAGGACAGAGACCCGGCGGCAGCTGCAGTGCTTCCTGCAGCGGATTACGTGAACTGCCGGCCTGCGGTGTACCTGGAGCTGGATGTTCCGGGGGCCGTCCTTTCTCAGAAAGCCTGCCTGATGAGCACGGCGGACCTTGGCAGCACAAGGGCTGCGGAGGAGCAGTTCGAGAATCCGGACGGCAGCCCCATCACGTTCGACACGGACTATCTGGGCGAAAAACGTACAGCCGGGAAGCTGGCGGCGGGACCGTTCGCGCAGCTGAAAGCGGGACACAGCCGGATCCGCGTGTGGTAGATTTCAAAAGGAAAGAAACGGCCTTGCGGCCGGAATAGATAAACAATAAGAGGAGGGTTTCAAGATGAGAGCCACAAAAGAGTACCGCCTCTCCTTCACGGACGAGGCTAAAAAGATCCTGGAAGGTCTTACTCTGGAACAGAAAGTAGACCTGATGGGCGCCAACTTCTATATGGACAATCTGGGCGAGCTGCTTGATTCCTTGAACAGCGATACCAGCCACTACAACATTACGCCTTATCCGGCCGGCGGCATCGAGGGCGTGATCCCGCCCATGAATTTCTGCGACGGCCCCCGCGGCGTGGTCTGCGGCATCGGCCAGACCACCTGCTTCCCGGTCTCCATGGCCCGCGGCGCCACCTTCGACCCGGCGCTGGAGGAAGAGATCGGCCACATCATCGGCAAAGAGACCAGAGCCTTCGGCGGAAACCTGTTTGCCGGCGTCTGCATCAACCTCCCCTACAACCCGGGCTGGGGCAGAAGCCAGGAGACCTACGGTGAAGAATCCTTCGCCATCGGACAGATGGGTGCCGCTCTGGTGCGCGGCGTGCAGGACGAGGACGTCATGGCCTGCGTGAAGCATTTCGCTTTCAACCAGATGGAAAATGCCCGTTTCAAAGTAAGCGTATACGCGGACAAGAGGACCGAGCGCGAAGTCTTCCTGCCGCATTTCAAGGACTGCGTGGACGCGGGCGCCGCTTCCATCATGAGCTCCTACAACCTTTACAATAAAGTACAGTGCGGCCACAACAAGTACCTGCTGAGCACCGTCCTGAAGGGCGAGTGGGACTTAGACGGATTCGTGATGAGTGATTTCATCTACGGCGTGAAGGATACCGTGGAAGCTGCCAACGGCGGCCAGGACATGGAAATGTGCATCACCAACTACTTCGGTGACAACCTGGTGAAGGCCGTACGCGACGGATTCGTGCCGGAGAGCAAGGTGGACGAAGCTGCCCTGCGCATCATCCGCACCATTCTGGCTTTCGACCGCGGACACAAGGAATACGACATGTCCGTAGTGGGCTGCCCGGAGCACATCGCCGTCGCGAAGCGCGCGGCCGAGGAAGCCATCACCCTGATCAAGAACGAGGACGTGCTTCCGTTCGACAAGAAGGGCATCAAGAAGCTGGCCGTGCTTGGCAA
>CACZSG010000043.1 GCA_902783665.1 uncultured Lachnospiraceae bacterium
AGGGGTGTGCATCACCGCGGACAATCTGAACCATTATCTGGATTGGTCCGTGACGCTCGGCAGTTCCATGGAGGAAAAAACGGGAGCGGATTTTCTGAACCAGGCACCGTTTTCCTTCGACCTCTCCGTGATGGATCTTTATACCTGCCTGGCCTGCGGCGGCACGCTTTTCTGCCTGCCCCGGGAAGTTCAGGGCGATTACAGGCTGCTGATGCAGGCCCTGCAGAAAAGCGGCGCGAAAGTGTGGGTCTCCACGCCTTCCTTCGCCCAGATGTGCCTGTCGGATCCCAAGTTTTCCGAAGAACTTCTGCCAGAGCTTCGCGTGTTCCTGTTCTGCGGCGAGACGCTTGCGAACCGGACGGCGGCAAAACTGATGCAGCGTTTTCCGAAGGCCTGTGTCATAAATACCTATGGCCCTACGGAATCCACCGTGGCTGTCACGGACGTACTGATCACACCGGAGCTGGCCGGGATGGAAGAAGCGCTTCCCGTCGGGAAGGCAAAACCCGGGACATGCATCCGCATTGATGGAGGGGACGGCCGGGCCCTTCCGGACGGGGAAAAGGGTGAGATCCTGATCCTGGGGGATACGGTAAGCCCGGGGTATTTCAGACAGCCTGAGCTGACATCCAGAGCCTTTTTTGAGGAAGAGGATGCCGAAGGCGGAAAAATTCACGGATACCGCACAGGAGATGCCGGGTGGCTGAAGGACGGCATGCTGTATTACGGCGGTCGGATCGATCTTCAGGTGAAGCTGCACGGCTATCGCATCGAGCTTGAGGATATCGAGAACAACCTGCGCAGGCTTCCCGGAGTGGCACATGCCGTGGTCCTGCCGAATGAAAAGGATGGCAGGGTCTCCAGCCTGACTGCCTATGTGGTGCTTACAGAGGATGAAGAAGGGCACGGGCAGCAGGGAGCAGGACAGGCGGGAGCAGAGCAGCAGACCGGGAAAGAGCAGATGGCAGCAGAGCAGCAGGCAGGGACCCAGCAGCCAGGAAATGGGAAGGCAGAAAGCCGGGCAGCCGCGGCTGCCATGAAAGAGGCGCTGCGCCAGTTCCTTCCGGATTACATGATCCCCAGAAAGATCCTTTTCCTGCGGCAGATGCCCGTCACGCCGAACGGAAAGGCGGACCGCAAAAAACTCAGGGAACAGGTGGCGAAAGGTGAATTATGACTTATTATGAAGGAATGCTCTTCTTTCTGTGCCTGACCGTGGTGCTGATCCCGGCGCTGGTCCTGGGCAGCCTGGAAAAACCGCTGGGCCGGTATTCGCTGGTGGTCTCACTGATCATCGCGCTGATGGTCTTCGGGACAGATATTCTGCAGCTGATCTATCTTGCGGGTTTTGTCCTGTGGTCCTGGCTGCTGGTGCGGCGGTATCTGCAGATCCGGGAAAAGATGGGAAGACATGCCGGTCTGTACCGGTTTTCACTGCTGGCGGCGCTGGTGCCGCTGATCCTGTGCAAGGTATCCCCGCTGTTTCACATGAACCTGTTCGGGTTTACCGGCATTTCGTATTTGACGTTTCGAACGGTTCAGATTATCATTGAGGCATACGACGGCGTCATCACGCAGATGAATGCGGAGGAATTCTTCTCGTTCCTGCTGTTTTTCCCGACGCTGTCCTCCGGTCCCATCGACCGCAGCAGAAGGTTCCTGCCTGACCGGGCCCGCGTGCTTTCAAAGGAAGAGTATCAGAGCCTCGCGGCAAGGGGCATCTGGAAACTGCTTCTGGGCGCGGTATACAAGTTTGTTCTGTCCGCCGCGGTATTCCATGTGCTGGGATATCTGCAGGACGCTCAGGCCTGGTATCAGATACTTGCCTACGGCTATGTGTACGGCGTCTATCTGTTTTTCGACTTTGCGGGTTATTCTCTGATGGCGGTCGGCAGTTCATATTTTCTGGGTATTGAGACACCGGACAACTTCCGCCTGCCTTTCCTGTCCGCGGACATCCGGGATTTCTGGGACCGCTGGCACATTTCCCTGTCCCACTGGTTCAGGGACTATATCTTTACCCGTCTGGTCATGCACGGGACCAGGAAGAAATGGTTCAAAAATGCCGGAAAAGACGCCCGCCTGTGGCGTGCCTGCTGCGGATTTATGGTGAACATGGGCATTATGGGCCTGTGGCACGGGCTGAGTCCGGCTTACATCGTGTACGGTCTTTATCATGGCATTCTGCTTTCCGTTTTCGAGATCTACACGAAAAAATGCGGATTTTACAAAAAGAACAAAGACAGCCGCTGGTACCGGGTACTTTCCTGGGCCGTCACCATGCAGCTGGTCATGTTCGGATTCCTGATTTTTTCAGGACGGCTGATCCCGGCATAGAAGATACAGCAGTTGACGCTGTCCCGGGTATGTAACATAAAGAACGAACACAGGGTGGTAAGCCCCTGTCATAAAGAACGAAAACAGGGCGGTAAGCCCCTGTCATAAAGAACGAAAACAGGGCGGTAAGACCCTGTCATAAGGATAAAAATAAAAACAATTTGAAATTCAGGGAGGAAAAGAAAACATGGAACATAAGGTACTGGAGCTTCTTGCAGAGGTTTGCGAGGATGATTGCGTATTGGACGATCTGGATACAGAACTGTTTGAATCCGGACTTCTGGATTCGCTGGGATTCGCGGAATTCCTTGTACACCTGGAGGACGAGCTGGAGATCGTGATCTCACCTTCAGAAGTTGAGCGGGAGGATATTGACACGCCTGCCAAGATCCTTGCGCTGCTGGAAGAAAGGGACCTTCTTTGAACCGGCAGCTGAAGGC
>CACZSG010000044.1 GCA_902783665.1 uncultured Lachnospiraceae bacterium
ATGCCCGTTGTCTTCTTCGAGGGGGCTCCGTCGCTGATTCGCAGGCCCCTCCGAAAACGCGCTTCGCTTGAACGGTTCTCCGGGGCCTGCTGCTATCCTCGCCCCCTCTTCGAATCCTGCCGAAGCATCTTCCGGAAGCTGCCGGCCGGGTCTGCTGTCTGATTTCAACAGCGAAAGTACTACAATCTTTTTATCCGGTTCGTCAGCCGATCAGGATTATATCCTCCAGATTCCGACAATTCATCATTCATGTATAGAACCTGACAGATACTGACAGGAAAATACAAACAGCCACTATGTACACGAATATATTCCACAGCGTACTTTCATCATAAAAAAGGATGATGATTCAGCTTTGGAACAACGTATCTGTATGTACATAGTGGCTGTTTCTGTATTGACAGCTTATGGCGATATTTGATTTTCCTTATTTGAAATCAGGCGGCGGATCCTGCCTGTGGTCTCCGGAAGATGCTTCGGCAGGACTCGAAGAGAGGGCGAGGATAGCAGCGCGCCTCGGAGAACCGTCCAAGCGTAGCGCGTTTTCGGAGGGGCGCCGCGAATCAGCAACGGAGCCCTCTCGAAGAGGACAACGGGCATCTGGAGGAGGCCACAGGCAGGGTCTGCCGCCGTCCCTCAAATCAAAAAAACTCTATCAACTATTCATAAAAGTATAGAAATAAGAATAAGCAGCTAGATCAGAGCAGCTCCGCAACACCCTCCAGCGTCGTCTCCACCTGTTCCCCTGTCTCCATATCCTTCAGGTTCACTTTACCGGACTCCAACTCCGAAGACCCGATCATAACGACCTTCCTGGCTCCCAGCTTGTTCGCGTACTTCATCTGTGCCTTCGCACTGCGGTCCATGAAATCCGTCTCAACGACAAATCCTTTCTCCCGAAGGTCCGTGACCGCCTTGAAGGCTCTACCTCTGGCTTCCTTTCCAAGAATACCCACATACAGGTCCACGGGGCGTTCCGGCTCCGTCTCCACGCCTTCCTGTTCCATAAAGTACAGGATACGCTCAATTCCCATACCAAACCCGACAGACGGGATATCCTGTTTTTCATCGATCTCGTGGATCAGTCCGTCGTATCGTCCGCCGCCGCAGAGGGTGAATCCGTCTTTGTTTACGAACTCGAATACCGTCTTTGTATAGTAGTCCAGTCCGCGAACGATGCCCGTGTCGATCTCGTAGGGAATTCCCATCTCCTCCAGGAGGCGGCACAGCTCGTCAAAGTGTTCGCGGCATTCGTCATCCAGGTAATCGATGGTACGCGGCGCATCTGCCACGATCTTTTTGCAGCTTTCAACCTTACAGTCGATGACGCGCAGCGGGTTCTTCTTCATTCTCTCCCTGCAGGTCTCGCACAGTCCGTCCTCATGCTGTCTCAGATAGGCAAGCAGTGCATCGTTGTAGGTCTTTCTGCAGTTTTTGCATCCGATGCTGTTGATATGAAGTTTTGCGTCGTGAAGTCCCAGACGCCGGATCAGGGTGGTGATCAGCGTGATCAGTTCCACCTCGGCCAGAGGGCTCTCAGAACCGACAAATTCCACTCCGAACTGATGGTGCTGACGCAGTCTGCCGCTCTGCGGTTTTTCATATCTGAACGCCTGCGTCACATAGTACAGTTTGGCCGGCGCGGGCTGGGCGTACATATTGTGCTCAAGGTAAGCACGCATAACACCTGCCGTGCCTTCCGGCTTCAGCGTAATGCTTCTTCCGCCTTTATCCTCGAATGTGTACATTTCTTTCTGGACTACATCCGTTGTCTCTCCGACACCGCGCTGAAACAGCACCGTATGCTCGAACATCGGCGTAATGATCTCGCTCATATGATAGGTCTCGGCAAGTTCTCTGGCTGTCTTTTCCACCAGCTTGCGCTTGTGCATGTTTTCGCCGTACCAGTCCTGTACTCCTCTTGGTGCCTGTGTAATCATCTTATGACTCTCCTTTTTCACTTGAAAACGCCGCGCGTTTTCTTTCTATCATCTCGTCCACCCGCTCCAGGTAGCTGCGGATGTCTTTTACATTTTCGATCCGTTCAATCCTTCCGTCCGGATAGACCAGCTTCGTGGAGGCTCCGGCTCCGAGCGCAAGTATGCTCTGCACTTCCTCCATGATCAGAATGTTGTAGATCCCGGCTTTTCCCTCTTTTGCATAGCCGACATTTTCAAAGTTGCCGGCCATGTTCTTCTGCCGGTACAGATAGTACGGATGGCAGCCGCTGAGAGCCGCATAGCGTGCGGTCATATCCATGACGGCACTGCTGTTGGAAATGTCCTGCTGGTATTTTTCCAGGTCCAGATGCAGCCTGGAAGCACGTTTCACGGCCAGGGAATGGACCGTGATGTTGTCCGGAGACAGCTCTCCAAGGACTTTCATGGTGTGCTCCACCTCGTCCATCCCCTCTCCCGGGAGACCGACGATCAGGTCCATGTTGATATTGTCGAACCCCAGGGACCGGGCCAGGCGGAATGCTTCCAGGGTCTCTTCCACAGTATGCTTTCTGCCGATCAGGTCCAGAGTCTTCTGATTCATCGTCTGGGGATTGATGGAGATCCGGGAAATGCCGTGTCTGCGCAGGACCTCCAGCTTCTCCTTCGTGATGGAGTCCGGCCGGCCGGCTTCCACAGTATACTCCAGCAGATGCGAAAAATCAAAGTGTTCCTCAACTTCCGTGAGCAGCCGGTCCAGCTGCGCAGGAGAAAGAGTGGTCGGGGTTCCGCCGCCGATGTAAACGGTATTCAGTTCCCGTCCGGAAAATGCCTCGGCGCCGAAGCGGATCTCTTTGCACAGCGCGTCCAGATATTCATCCACCTTCTTTTCCCAGAGACCGATCGGGCTGGAACTGAAGGAACAGTACAGACAGATGCTGGGGCAGAAGGGAATGCCGATGTAAAGGCTGTAGCCTTTTTCGTAATTGATATCCTTCAGGATATGCCTTTCCCTGTTCGCAATGGAAATGGCCAGCGCCGTCTTCTCCCGGCTTACCTGATAGACCGTGCGCATATGTTCCGCAATTTCCACATTGCTGTACCCCTGTTCCAGAAGGGCCATGGGAATCTTTGTGGGCCGTATGCCGGTCAGATTGCCCCAGGGCAGCTCATGTCCCGTATAATCTGCCAGGGTACGGTAAAGCAGCCGTTTCAGGCGGTTCTTCAGCTCGTAGCGCGCAGGGTTCTTCCCGGTACTGTTTTTTACGTCCCACACTTCGGGCAGGCCGGAAAGGGACAGATCGGACAGATCCGAGGTCTCACGGAGAGGCTCCTTTTCCGGTTCACTCACCGTGACTGACAGCGTTTCATCCGTAAAGAAGATCTCTACCTTAAACGCGAAAGAAGCATCCGGTCCCGGATCACGGGTCACGGATACATCTTCCTGGGGGTAAAACGCCTTGATCAGCGAGTGAATATCATAATCAAAACTGCTTTTATTTACGATTGCTGTTATCATGAATCATCTGTTGGCGGAAACACGGCGTCTTCCGCGCTTCCCTTTAATATGGATTATACTTTTTCTCAAATGCGATATCGGTGCTTTCCCCGTGTCCGGGAAAGACCATGGTGGTGTCCGGAAGACGGTACAGCACCTCATGCAGCGACTTTCGGAGCTCCCTCATGCTGCCTGTCGGCAGATCTGTTCTTCCGACGGACCCGCAGAACAGGGTGTCCCCCGAAAAAAGGACCTCCTCCTCGGGAAGATAAAAACACGCGCCGCCGGCCGTATGCCCCGGCGTGTGCAGAACCTGTACCGTAAATCCGGCGATCTGAAGAGTCTCTCCATCCGACAGGAGACGGTCCGCACGGACCGACTGTGCTTTTCCCATCATCAGAAGGGAGGCGTTTAAAGACGCGTCCTCCAGAAGCGGCGCTTCCTCTTTTTCGATGAGGACAGGGATCCCATAATGATCCGCCACCGCGCGCACGGCCCCGATATGATCAAAATGGCCATGGGTCAGCAGAATGGCCTTCGGACATGCCTGCAGCATGTCGATCCTTTCGATGATCCTTTCGGCATGATCTGCC
>CACZSG010000045.1 GCA_902783665.1 uncultured Lachnospiraceae bacterium
CGGCAGTTCTGGTACAGCTGCGGTTTTCCGTCCGTCAGCACGGGCGCCACGTCCGGGCCGGGAATATTCCAGATCCGGGGCATGTCAATGCCCAGCAGCTTTGCCCAGTTCGCCATGACAGTATCTATGTCCTTCACCACAAAGGACATGTGAACGACGCGTTTTGTTCCGATCGACATATGTGCTCCTTCCAGGCTGACCGGACCATGAAAGATCCGGCTGCCGATGATGGAAAATCCAAACAGATTATTTCAGAAGATTCTTGATATAGGCCAGGCTTTCCAGATACTGCGCGTCCGTCTCCAGATGCTCGATGATCATGGGCATGTCCTTGTTGTATTTGTCGGCAAGCTTCAGGTAGGAGAGGATCGGGAAGGTCCCCTCGCCGCAGGCGGATTCCTTCAGCTGGAAAGTCAGATCATCCAACAGGCGGATATCCTTCAGGTGGCAGCTGAGAATCCTGTCGCCAAGTTTGTCGAAACATTCCTGCAGGAATTCTTCGGGGAAGAAGTAGCGCTGCGGAGTGTTGATCATGTTGATGATGTCCATATGGATGCCGATGCCGTCCCGGTCCACATCCTGCAGCAGATGAAGGTACTCGTCGGGGCTGGTCGGGATCATCCAGGGCATGGGTTCGATACTGTATTTTGTGCGTTTCGGCTTTACCGTATCAAGCAGCTCCTGGGTATAGGTGACAACGGTATCCCAGCACTGGCGGCTGAAGTTCTCTCTGTAGCCGCCGTCCCACACCGGGCCGCCGTAGGTACCCGACACGTTCACGCAGCAGACAGCGCCGATCTCGTCCGCCAGACGCATCTGGGCCACTGCGTATTTCCGGGCTTCCTCCCGTTCGGCCGCGTTTGCGGACAGCACGTTTTTCCAGATGCCCACTTCAGCGATCAGGAGATCTTCCCTGTGTGCGGCGTCAACGTAATCTGCTATTTCTGCATCAGATGCAGTATGGTTCAGCGGGAATACCACGGCGCCGCATCCCAGGTCTTTCATTTGTTTTGCCCATTGGTCGGCGCTTTCATGCGCCAGGGGAGAAGATAAGCCAAGTCTCATAAAAGTGTATCCTCCTCAAAGTACATTTTCGGGATAATAGGCTTCGCCGCTTTCGGCTGCCTTCATGATTCCGGTCATCACATCGACCACATGAAGGCCCAGCTTTCCGCTGGCCGCAGGCTCACGGCCTTCCCTGATGGCATCCGCCAGTTCCGCCACGCCAAGCCCGCGCACATATTCCCCTACGTTCTGGGCCAGTTCGGGCAGGGCAAAGGGTTCGCCGTTCCCGTGATCGGTTCCGCCAAAGCATTCCGCCAGGCGCTGTTCCTTCCGGTAGACTTTTGGGACACCGCCGTGGTTGTTGGGGTCAGGCACCATCAGGGTACCTTCGGTCCCGTACACCTCAAACATGGGCAGCGTGGACTTCCAGATATCGAAACTGAAGTTCATGGTCACGGTGACGTTCTGCTGCATTTCCATGATGATGGCGTAGAAAGTGGGCGTCTCTACGGGAATGGTCTCACCGAAGCGGGGGCCGTTATAGATGGTGCGTTCGGGATACCCGGTCCTGGAGACAGCCAGGATCCGGGTGACCGGTCCGAACATGGAAACCAGTGCAGTGATATAATAACCGCCCATATCGTAGATCGGGCCGCCCCCTTCCTGGTAGAAGGAGTCCGGGGACGGATGCCAGATCTCCACCATGGAGTACATCATGTTGGCATTCACGTAGAGCGGTGTGCCGATCAGACCGTCCTTCAGCGCCTTCCGGCAGGTGACAAGAGAGCTGCCCAGGAAGGTGTCCGGGGCACAGCCTGCCTTCAGGCCTTTTTCCTGTGCGAGGCGAAGGGTTTCCTTTGCGTCTTCCACGTTCATGGCAAAGGGCTTTTCGCTGAAAAGATGTTTTCCGGCCGCCAGGATCTGCTGGTTGATCGGAGTGTGGAATTTCGGCGGCGTCAGATTGATGACCAGTTCAATTTCCGGTATGGCCAGCAGTTCCCCGGGGGTGCAGGC
>CACZSG010000046.1 GCA_902783665.1 uncultured Lachnospiraceae bacterium
GGCAAGTCCACCAAGATCATCATTCCTTCGGAACTGCAGAACGTGGCCGGACTGGTAACGGCGGCTTCGGAAATCGCGAAGGAAGCAAAGAAAGACTGAGATACCCGATGACAGAACGCTCATATTGAGAAAAGCACATACTGACAAAAGTATATACTGAGACAAAAGGACTGAAAGCATGAATTTAACCGGACGGCATTTTCTGACACTGAAAGACTATTCTCCGGAGGAGATCACATATCTTCTGGATCTGGCCGCAAGACTGAAGGCTGAAAAGAAACAGGGCATTCCCTTCCGGGGAAAGCCGGGCATGAACGTGGCACTTATTTTCGAGAAGACCAGCACGAGGACCCGCTGCTCGTTTGAGGTCGCTGCCCATGATCTGGGCATGGCCGCCACCTATCTGGACCCGAAGAGCTCCCAGATCGGCAAAAAGGAGAGCATCGCGGATACAGCGCGTGTTCTGGGCCGTATGTTCGACGGGATCGAGTACCGCGGTTTCGGACAGGAGATCGTGGAGGAACTTGCCCGTCATGCCGGTGTTCCTGTCTGGAACGGCCTTACCAATGAATATCATCCCACACAGATGCTTGCGGACATGCTTACCATCCGGGAACATCTGGGAAGTCTGTCCGGCAGGAAACTGGCTTATTTCGGAGATGCCAGATACAACATGGGCAATTCGCTGATGATCGTCTGCTCCAAGCTGGGGCTGGATTTTGCGGCCTGCACGGACAGAAAGTATTTTCCGGATGAGGCGCTGGTGGAGGAATGCAGAGCCTATGCCGCCGAAAGCGGAAGCACCATTACGCTGACGGAGGATGTGGCTGAAGGTGCCGGGGATACCGACGTCATCTATACGGATGTGTGGGTGTCCATGGGCGAACCGGAGGAAGTCTGGGAAGAGAGGATCAGGACCCTGCTTCCGTATCAGGTAAACGCCCGTGTCATGGAACTGGCCGGAAAGGATGCCATCTTCATGCACTGCCTGCCTGCTTTCCACGACCTTGGGACCGGCATTGGCCGGGAGATCCATGAAAAATACGGCCTGGAAGCGCTGGAGGTTACGGATGAAGTATTCGAATCCCCTGCTTCCGTGGTATTCGATGAGGCAGAGAACCGTATGCACACCATCAAGGCCGTGATGGCTGCAACGCTGGGACTGGTGTAATATGCAGGAATTGATCAGTGTTTCCGAATCCAGAAAGTGCCTGCTGCTGGCGGAACTTCTCCGTACGGACGGTTTCGTCTCCGGGCAGCAGCTCTGCGGACGGTTCGGAATTTCAAGGACCGCCGTCTGGAAAATGATCTCCCAGCTGGCGGAAGAAGGTTATGAAGTTGAGTCGGTGCCCCGCAAAGGGTACCGGCTTGTTGCGTGTCCGGATGTCATCCGTCCGGAACTTGTGGGAGCTTACCTGCTGAACAGGTACGAAGGCCGGATGGAAGAAGGCCGGGCGGGAAGCTTCCTGAGATATTATGATGTGACAGGGTCCACCAACAACGACGCAAAGCGCCTTGCAGAAGAAGGGGCACCGTCGGGCACGCTGGTGGCCGCGGACTGTCAGCAGGCCGGAAAAGGCAGGCGGGGCAGGACGTGGAGCAATCCTGCCGGAACGAATATCGCCATGAGTCTGCTGCTCAGACCGGACATACAGCCGGTCCATGCTTCCATGCTGACGCTTGTGATGGGAATGGCAGCTGCCAGGGCCTGCAAGGAGGCGGCGCCGTCCCTGCAGATCATGATCAAATGGCCCAACGATATTGTGTGCGAAGGAAAGAAGCTTTCCGGCATCCTGACCGAGATGAGCAGTGAGGTCGATTGCATCAATTATGTGGTGGTGGGGATCGGCATCAACGCGAATCTGGAGTCTTTCCCGGATGAGATTAGCAGCACGG
Source organism: uncultured Lachnospiraceae bacterium (assembly GCA_902783665.1). Lineage (GTDB taxonomy): Bacteria > Bacillota > Clostridia > Lachnospirales > Lachnospiraceae > Choladousia. Next base: position 1,897 of record CACZSG010000046.1, read on the forward strand.
CTTCCTCTCTGAAGCTGCTGACCGGGAAAAACATCTGCCGGGCAGAGCTGACGGCCTCGGTGATGTACTGGTTCGAACAGTACTACGGTGTATTTCTTAAGACACAGGATCTTTCCGGTTTGATGGATGAGTACAATTCGCTTCTGGCCGGAAAGAACGACCGGGTGAGAGTGCTGGACCCGAACGGGGAGTTTACCGGCATTTCCGAAGGGATCAACCGCAGGGGGGAACTCCTGGTGAAGACGGAGGACGGGACCGTTTCCGAAATATATGCCGGAGAGGTCTCGGTCAGAGGAATCTACGGCTATACCTGAACGAAACGGAGAATCTTGAAATGGGAAATGAAAATGTAGTGATCTGCGGGGCAAATTCCTATGAAGGAAAGTACTATCTGAATCAGGACTTTTCGGCCATGCCGCAGTCTGTAAAGGATGAGCTGCAGATCATGTGCGTTCTGTATGTACAGGATGTAGGCGGCATTCTTACCCTGGAACTGGATGAGGAAGGCCATACCCAGTTCCGCACCCGGGCGGCGGAAAATGACTTCAGCTATGACGAGATCGGAAGCGTGCTGAAGATCCGCCAGCTGCAGAGAGAGAAGGAAGAACTGCTTCAGTCTCTGGAGCTGTTTTACAGACTGATGATCCGGGGGAAGAAAACTTGCTGAAGATCGGAAATGTACAATTGAAAAACCGGCTGATCCAGGCACCGATGGCAGGGGTATCCGACCTGCCATTTCGTTTGCTCTGCCATGAGCAGGGGGCGGCGCTGGTCAGCATGGAAATGGTCAGCGCGAAGGCCATCACCTACCATAATAAAAACACGGCTGCTCTGATGCGCACGGACGACCGTGAATATCCTGTGTCTCTTCAGCTGTTCGGAAGCGATCCGGAGATCCTTGCCGATGTCGCCGCCCGGCTGGACACGGCGCCCTTCGATATTCTGGACTTTAACATGGGTTGTCCGGTTCCCAAGGTGGTGAACAACGGAGAAGGTTCCGCGCTGATGAGAGACCCGGCAAAGGCCGCCGGGATCCTTTCCGCCCTGGTGCGCGCGACCCGCAAGCCCGTCACAGTGAAGATCCGGAAGGGTTTTAACGAGAACGAGGTCAACGCGGTCGAGATCGCCCGGATCGCGGAGGCCTGCGGCGTGGCTGCCATAGCGGTGCACGGCCGTACCCGTGAACAGTATTATTCGGGCAGGGCGGACTGGGAAGTGATCCGCCAGGTGAAGGAGACGGTCTCCATCCCGGTGATCGGCAACGGCGATGTGGATACGCCGCAGGCCGCCGCCGCGATGTTCGCCGAAACCGGCTGCGACGGGGTGATGATCGGACGGGGCTGCCAGGGGGATCCGTGGCTGTTCTCGCGGACACTCCGGTTTCTGGAGGATGGGATGGTGCTGCCGAAACCTGCGGGGAGAGAACTGCTGGAAATGATCCTGCGGCACGCGCAGATGGAGCTGGACCTGAAGGGGGAATATACGGCCGTAAGGGAGATGCGGAAACACATTTCCTGGTATACGGCAGGGCTTCCCGGCGGGGCAAGGCTGAGAAGGGATGTCAATGAGGCGGTCTCTATGGAGCAGGTAAAGGAGCTTCTGGACAGATTCCTTCTGGAAAGGTCTCCGCTGGAAGAGCCGGTATGACGGGCCGGAAGATGCTTTAACACTGCAAAGAGGCAAAACTTTTTCTTGCATTTTTATTCATACTATGTCATACTTCATGCATGATCAAAATTGTAGGGCTGTTTTATCTGCCCTGGCTGAAAAGGAGAGATCTGACATGAAGAAAAAAGTACCTGTATGTTCTGCTCTTTCAGGCGTTTTGCTGTCGCTGCTGCTGGCCTTATCCGCGGCAATGCCGGTCCTGGCCGAGGAGGCGGAGGAAGCCGCCGAAGCGGTGAATCGTTTCTACAAGACCCCCTGGGCGCTGCTTCCGGCTGTCATCGCCATCGCCCTTGCACTGATCACAAAAGAAGTATACAGTTCGCTGTTTGTCGGAATCCTGTGCGGTGGACTGCTGTATTCCGGATTCGGTTTTGAAGGCACCCTGACTCATGTGTTCAACGACGGAATCGTTGCCTCGCTGGCGGATTCCTACAGTGTCGGTATTCTGGTGTTCCTGGTGATCCTGGGCGCGCTTGTGCAGCTGATGAACAAGGCCGGCGGATCCGCAGCCTTCGGACGCTGGGCAACGGAACACATCCGTACCCGGGCGGGTGCGCAGCTTGCCACCATCGCCCTCGGTGTTCTTATCTTTATCGACGACTATTTTAACTGCCTGACCGTGGGAAGCGTGATGCGCCCGGTCAGTGACAAGAGTTCCATCTCCAGAGCGAAGCTGGCGTATCTGATCGACGCGACGGCAGCGCCGGTCTGCATCATTGCCCCGGTGTCTTCCTGGGCTGCGGCTGTCTCCAGCTATGTGGAGGAAGGAAACGGCCTGAATCTTTTCATCAGAGCTATTCCATTCAATTTTTATGCACTCCTGACCATTGTCATGATGATCTTCCTGGCCGTTACGGGCATGGAATACGGCCCCATGGCAAAGCATGAAAAGAACGCAAGAGAAAAGGGAGATATCTTTTCCGGAATGAAAAGAGCTGCGGGCGAGACGATGGAAGGCTCGAACCCGAAGGGTACCGTGGCAGACCTTGTGGTACCTATCGCAGTACTGATCGTTTCCTGTATCATCGGCATGATCTATTCCGGCGGCTTTTTCAGCGCTGACAAGGTCAGCTTTGTGGAAGCCTTCTCCAATTCTGATGCTTCCGTCGGACTGATGCTTGGCTCTGCCGTTACGCTGGTGATCACGGTGATCTATTTCCTGTTCCGCCGCACCATCCGTTTCCGCGATATGATGGACTGCATACCGGAAGGTTTCAAGGCAATGGTTCCGGCCATCCTGATCCTGACATTTGCATGGAGCCTGAATGCCATGACGGATTCCCTCGGTGCAAAACAGTTCGTGGAGCAGCTGGTGAACGACTCTGCCGGCGGATTCCAGGCATTTCTTCCGGCCATCGTTTTCCTGATCGCCTGCTTCCTGTCCTTTGCGACGGGTACTTCCTGGGGAACTTTCGGAATCCTGATCCCGATCACGCTGGGAGTATTCCCGTTGACAGATCCGCTGGGCGTTGTCTGCGTATCCGCCTGCATGGCCGGTGCCGTGTGCGGAGACCATTGCTCACCCATCTCGGATACCACCATTATGGCATCAGCCGGTGCGCAGTGTGACCATGTGACCCATGTTTCCACCCAGCTGCCCTATGCCATCACGGTAGCGGCCGTCAGTTTTGTCGCCTACCTGTTCGCCGGGTTCGTGCCGAACGCGTTGATCGCCCTTCCGGTAGCCATAGTGCTGATGATCGCCACCCTGTTCGTGATGAGAAACGTATTTGCCGGAACTGAGGGAAGATAATCATAATTCACAGAATTTCAGGTATGAGGCAGGGGTTTTTTGGCTTGCCAAGGTATTTGAATCTGGTTATAATAAGGGGAATGCAAATTCGGGAGAAGTGCATTCCCCTTGTTTCTGCCGACCCTAGTACATGCAAATGGAGGAAAGACATATGTCCCAAAGAAAAGACATTCACAAAGTGTTGATCATCGGTTCCGGCCCTATCATTATCGGCCAGGCCTGTGAATTCGACTATTCCGGAACACAGGCGTGCAAAGCCCTGAAGAGCCTTGGCTATGAAATTGTACTTGTGAATTCTAATCCGGCGACCATTATGACGGATCCGGAAATTGCTGACGTTACTTATATTGAACCGTTGAATGCCCAGCGTATCGAGCAGATTATCGACAAAGAAAGACCAGATGCCTTATTGCCAAATCTTGGCGGACAATCCGGTCTTAATTTATGTTCTGAACTCGCGAAAGAGGGAATTCTGGACAAATACGGTGTTCAGGTGATCGGTGTTCAGGTGGATGCGATCGAGCGCGGTGAAGACCGGATCGAGTTCAAGCATACCATGGAAAGTCTCGGCATCGAGATGGCGCGCAGCGAAGTGGCCTACTCCGTGGATCAGGCCCTCAAGATCGCGGAACGCCTCGGTTATCCGGTCGTGCTCCGTCCTGCCTATACCATGGGCGGAACCGGCGGCGGACTGGTCTACAATGTGGAAGAACTGAAAAAAGTCTGCGCCAGAGGACTTCAGGCCTCCCTGGTAGGGCAGGTCCTGGTGGAAGAGTCCGTGATGGGCTGGGAGGAACTGGAACTGGAAGTCGTCCGTGACGCGAAGAACAATATGATCACGGTCTGCTTCATCGAGAATATTGACCCCATGGGCGTGCACACCGGAGATTCCTTCTGTTCCGCGCCGATGCTGACCATTTCGGAGGAAGTGCAGAAGCGTCTGCAGGAAAAATCCTACAAGATCGTCGAGGCGATCCAGGTGATCGGCGGAACGAATGTACAGTGGGCCCACGATCCGAAGACCGACAGGGATATCATCATAGAGATCAACCCCAGAACATCCCGTTCTTCCGCCCTTGCCTCCAAGGCGACAGGCTTCCCCATCGCGCTGGTCTCCGCGAAACTGGCGACCGGCCTTACGCTGGACGAACTTCCCTGCGGAAAATACGGAACGCTGGACAAATACAGACCGGACGGAGATTACGTCGTTGTAAAATTCGCCAGATGGGCCTTTGAAAAATTCCACGGAGTGGAAGACAAGCTTGGCACGCAGATGCGCGCCGTCGGCGAAGTGATGAGCATCGGAAAGAACTTCAAGGAAGCTTTCCAGAAAGCCATCCGTTCGCTGGAAAACGGACGCTACGGCCTTGGCCATGCCAAAGATTTTGATACAAAGACCAAAGAAGAACTGCTGAAGATGCTGGTGTTCCCCAGCAGCAACCGGTACTTCATCATCTATGAAGCGCTCCGCAAAGGCGCTTCCGTAGAAAAGATCCATGAACTGACAAAGATCAAGACCTGGTTCCTGCAGCAGATCAAGGAACTGGTGGATGAAGAGGAAGCCCTCCTGGCAAACAAAGGCGCTCTTCCTGCGGACGAGGCCCTTGTGAAGGCCAAGAAGGATGGTTTCTCGGATAAATATCTCAGCCAGATCCTGCAGATCCCGGAGGCGGATGTCAGGGAAAGACGACTGGCGCTCGGTGTCACGGAAGCCTGGGAAGGCGTTCATGTAAGCGGTACCGAGGATTCTGCCTACTATTACTCCACCTACAACGCGCCGGATGCGAACCCGGTATCCACCGGCAAGCCGAAGGTCATGATCCGCGGCGGCGGCCCCAACAGGATCGGCCAGGGCATCGAGTTCGACTATTGCTGCGTACACGCGTCCCTTGCGCTGAAAAAGCTCGGATTTGAGACCATCATCGTCAACTGCAATCCGGAGACCGTTTCCACCGACTACGATACCTCCGACAAGCTTTACTTCGAACCGCTTACCCTGGAGGACGTTCTCAGCATCTACAACAAGGAAAAACCGGTCGGCGTGATCGCGCAGTTCGGCGGACAGACACCGCTGAACCTGGCAGCCGATCTGGAGAAGAACGGCGTAAGGATCCTCGGAACCAAGCCCGCGGTGATCGACCTTGCGGAGGACCGCGACCAGTTCCGTGCCATGATGGAAAAACTGGAGATCCCCATGCCGGAATCCGGAATGGCCGTCAATGTGGAAGAGGCGCTGGAGATAGCCGGAAGGATCGGTTATCCTGTGATGGTCCGTCCGTCCTACGTTCTGGGCGGAAGAGGTATGGAAGTCGTCTACACACCGGAGAGCATGGTCGGCTACATGAAGGCTGCCGTCGGCGTGACGCCTGACAGACCTATCCTTATCGACCGCTTCCTGATGCATGCGACAGAGTGCGAGGCAGATGCCATCAGCGACGGCACGCACGCCTTCGTGCCTGCGGTCATGGAGCATATCGAGCTGGCCGGCGTGCATTCCGGAGACTCCGCCTGCATCATTCCGTCCCGCCATTTAAGCGAGGAAAATGTGGCCACCATCAAGGAATACACCCGCAGGATCGCGGAAGAGATGCATGTGCAGGGCCTGATGAACATGCAGTATGCCATCGAGAACGGAAAGGTGTACGTGCTGGAAGCCAATCCGCGTGCATCCCGTACCGTGCCGCTGGTATCCAAGGTCTGCAACATCCGCATGGTACCGCTTGCCATCGACATTGTGACGGGCGAACTGACCGGAAGACCCTCACCCGTACCGGCGCTGAAAGAGCAGAATATCCCCTACTACGGAGTGAAGGAAGCCGTCTTCCCGTTCAACATGTTCCAGGAGGTAGACCCCGTCCTGGGACCGGAAATGCGTTCCACGGGAGAAGTGCTGGGCCTGTCCGAGTTCTGGGGAGAAGCTTTCTACAAGGCCCAGGAGGCGACCCAGACCAGGCTGCCGCTTTCGGGCAAGGTGCTGATCTCGGTCAACAATAAGGATAAGGAAGAGATGCTGGAGGTGGCGAGAGACTTCAGGGAAACCGGATTTGAGATCATCGCTTCCGAGCACACCTGCGCATTCCTGAAAGAGAACGGGATCCCGGCAGAATTCGTGTTCAAGCTCGGCGAAGGCCGTCCGGACATTCTGGACCTGATCACCAACGAGGATGTAGACCTGATCATCAATACGCCGGTAGGCGCCGAAAGCCGTATCGATGACAGCTACCTGCGCAAGGCGGCGATCCGGAAGAAGATTCCGTATATGACGACCATCGCTGCCGCAAAGGCAACCGCCAGCGGAATCAAATCCATGAAGATGCAGGGCTGCGGCCGTGTCCGCTCTTTGCAGGAACTTCACAGTGAAATCAGAGACAGGTAAATGGGAATTATCAGGAAACACTATCATATTACGGGAAGAGTACAGGGCGTCGGATTCCGTTACAGGGCAAAATACGCGGCACAGTCCCTCGGTGTGAGCGGCTGGGTCGCGAACGAACCCGACGGAAGCGTGACCATGGAACTGCAGGGAAGAGAGGACCAGATCAATCTGGTGATGAAGGAGATCAACATGGGAAGCTTCATCGTCATGGACTGGATCGATTCCAGCGAGATCCCGGTCAGGGAGGAACACGGATTCCGCGTCCGCTATTAGGCGGGAACGTACAGAATACGTCCTGCTGAGATTATGAACAGAAAAACACCGGAGAGATCCGGTCAGGAGAGGAATATGAACAGGAAACCGGTACTGGTCGTGCTGGCTGCCGGAATGGGCAGCCGGTATGGCGGATTGAAACAGATGGACCCGATGGATGAGCAGGGGCACGCGATCATGGATTTCTCCATCTATGACGCGGTCCGTGCAGGCTTTGAGAAAGTGATCTTTATTATAAAGAAGGAGAACCTGGCGCTTTTCAGGGAATGCATCGGGGACAGGGTTTCCGCAAAGATCCAGGTGGAATATGTCTTCCAGGAGATGCTGCTTCCGGATGGCTTTACGGTTCCGGAAGGGCGTGTAAAACCCTTCGGCACGGGACATGCCGTTCTGAGCTGCGCGGATGTGGTCGACGGCCCGTTCATGGTGATCAACGCGGACGATTTCTATGGACAGCACGCCTATCAGATGCTGTATGATTTTCTTACCACGCATACAGATGACGACAAATACCATTTTGCCATGGCCGGATATCATGTGGAGAACACCCTGGCCGAATCCGGGTATGTTTCCCGGGGCATCTGCACTTTGAAAAAGGGGCAGGAGGCCGGCTATCTGGCGGATGTGGTGGAGCGCACCCATATTGAAAAGAGCGGTGACGCGGCGGCCTATACAGAAGATGAAGGCAAGACCTGGACGCCCATTCCGAGGGGAACCCTTGTCAGCATGAACTGCTGGGGCTTTTCCGCAGGCCTGATGCCGGAGCTGAAGCGGCTGTTTGTCGAGTTCCTGAAAGAGAATCTGGAAAAGAATCCGCTGAAGTGCGAATTCTATCTGCCGTTTGCGGTAAACTCGCTGCTTCAGGAAGGGAAGGCGGATGTACAGGTCCTTCCGACCACGGACCGCTGGTACGGGGTCACATACCGGGAGGATAAGGAGTCTGTGATGGCCGCCATCGCGAAGATGAAGGCGGAAGGGATCTATCCGGATATGGCCTGACATGGCCGGCGTTTCGGTGCTGCACCCGGATGTGCAGGAGCTGAATGATCGGATGTTTGTAAAAAGATAAATTAAGTGTTGACAAGAGAGCGGTCGTATAATATAATATCCAATGCGTCAACGGGCAGGAATGCTTTTTCATGCGACCGCAGCGGGGTGTGGCTCAGCTTGGCTAGAGCGCCTGGTTTGGGACCAGGAGGTCGCAGGTTCGAATCCTGTCACCCCGACTTTCCTGAAAGCAGTTGACAAATACGTGCGGGTGTAGTTCAATGGTAGAACACCAGCCTTCCAAGCTGGACACGTGGGTTCGATTCCCATCACCCGCTTTATGAGTCTGTAGCTCAGCTGGATAGAGCAACGGCCTTCTAAGCCGTGGGTCGGGGGTTCGAATCCCTTCAGGCTCGTTCTTCCAAAACGGAAGAGCAATATTTATGGTGGGTATGGCGCAGTTGGCTAGCGCGCCAGATTGTGGCTCTGGAGGCCAAGGGTTCGAGTCCCTTTATCCACCCTGAAATACCCCGCAGACAAACCTGCGGGGTATTTATGTAAGCGGAAACAGTTGCCGCTTTCTGTAAGAATAATGGGCTGTCGCCAAGCGGTAAGGCACAGGACTTTGACTCCTGCAGTCGTGGGTTCGAATCCCGCCAGCCCAGATGATCCAGGTAAGCGACCGCAGTCGGGCACTTCGCAGGTGCCGTCTGCGGCCGCTTTTTTTATCGCTGATCCGGACCGGTGTGTTAAGGCATCGGTTTATTTATTCTCCATAACTTTGATACACTAAAGCTTTATTGCGGCTTGACTTTATCGATATGACGCACTATAATATGCGTCAGGCTGTGTGAGAAGAATATGATGATGGCCACACTGGTCCGTCCGAAGCTTCTGCTGCTGGATGAGCATACGGCAGCCCTGGACCCGAAGACGGCACGGAATGTTCTGGATATCACCGACAGGATCGTCTCCCGTGACAGGCTGACAACGCTGATGATCACCCATAACATGAAGGATGCGATTGCCCACGGCAACCGCCTGATCATGATGAATGAGGGAAAGATCATTCTTGATATTTCCGGAGAGGAAAAGAAAAAACTGACAGTGCGTGACCTGCTCGATCAGTTTGAGCTGGCCAGCGGGGAGCAGTTCGCCAGTGATGCGGCACTGCTGGGATAAAGAGCGCGGAAGCGCTCTTTTTTTCGTCCATGTATACTTTGTGGATACCTTTAAAAACGTTTTTTGAAACAGTACATTCCCTAAGGGCAGCAGACCCGGGTAAAAGACATGTAACGAAATTTTTTATCCAAAACTTTTTCAAATCCCTGAAAAGTAACTTTCCATGTAACCGTATTCTGGTAGAATCTAATCAAAGCATTGAAAAACAAGGACTTCTACAACTTAAGACAAGTAACGGATTAATATTATATGGGAGGATATCAGAATGAAAAAGGCATTAAGAAAAGTAATGGTTCTCGTTATGACAGGGATGATGACGATGGAAAACGCGATCTGCCCGCTTGCGGAAGAAGCACAGATCGAGATGGAAGCTGA
>CACZSG010000047.1 GCA_902783665.1 uncultured Lachnospiraceae bacterium
AAATGTGACCGTTAAGAAAAGTTTGTTAGATTTACTTCTTGACAAAGGTCACTTCATAACAGTCAGAGGGACGTTCACCATGACTCATTCTGACTGTCCGGCAGGGCCAGCAGAGCTGGCCTGCCGCAGTCTTGAATGAGTCATGGTGAACGTCCCTCTGACTCATGCTTCAAACTTCACAATGGCATACGGTTTTTCATCCGCGCCGCACAGCATCACCGTCACTTCGTGATCCGTGCGGGTCACCCGCGGAAAGATCTCATCATGCAGGTGTGCCTGCCGGCAGTATTCCACGCAGAAACGGCGGATCGGGAATCCTTTCGGCAGGTATTCCTCTGCCATGCCGATGTACTGTCCGTTATTGACATGCTGATTGGTGTCCAGATGGTGCATCCCGACGGGGAAGGAAGGCATCTGTTCATAATCGGAGGGTCTGCGGATCTTTCTGGGAAGATACTCCATGTCCAGCTTTTCCGAAAGCGGACCGTAGGCAGCCATTTCCTGTCTGTCCACGGCACAGGGCTTCTGGCTGTTCATATCCATCAGGACCCAGACACTGTTGGCCTTGGCCAGGTAAGCCCCGGAAGCATCCTTCATGTCGAAATTCCGAAGACCGTAGAACCCCTTGAATTCATAGGCCGAGGTGCCGGTGGTCACGTTTTCGCACAGAGAGGGCAGACGCTCGATATCGATCTGCCAGAAGACGATCATCCATGCCCGGTCCGTCTGCCGCAGATAGTCCAGGCCAAGCCCCGAATCTTCGGAGTGAAAGGTGGAACAGTCCTGAAAATAGTCCACCAGGGACATGAGGGTCAGTTTTTTGTCCGGGCCGGTTTCGCTGTAACGGATCCTGCCGTCGAATGTATATGCCATTTGATTGTCAGCTCCTTTAGCAAGTTTTTGTTCTGTGCATCCGCCATGACCAGATCAGTCTTCCCCCACCAGGTGGACCACCCTGAAGGCATGTCCCGCGGCGGGCAGGAATTTTTCCGTCACGTCCGGGGTCCGAAGCTTCAGGCTTGTGGTGCATACGCAGGGATGACACCCGATGTACGGCTCTTTCAGCACATCTTCATCGACCAGCAGCTGCACGGCCTTTCCCGTGTCATTCATCAGCCCCATAACACTGACAGCGCCCGGCTCGATATCCAGATATTTAAGCATATCCTCCGGCCCTGCAAAGGACAGTCTGGCGGACTGGATCTGGGCGGACAGTTCCTTTGTCTTGAATTTTTTATCCCCCGGCATCAGCAGCAGGTAAAACTGTGTTTTCTGCCTGTTGCACAGAAAAAGGTTCTTGCACATGGGAACCTGCAGGACTCTGTCAATATCGGTGCAGGCCTCCATCGTGGTGGCAGCAGGATGATCCGTGTACTGGTAGGAGATCCCCAGCCTGTCAAGAAAATCATACGTCCGGCATTCTCTGGGAAGACGGCCGGCAAGGTTTTCGGGCCTTCCGTTTTTCAGTTCCATGATGTCATACCTCCCTATTTTCATCGCAGGGCATTATATTTCGAAATCTTTCTCTGTTCATAACAGAGCTGTCATATCCGGTTTTTCTTTGCTCAAAACAGTGCTATCATAGCAGAAATGAAAGGAGCCGTCTACACGAAATCCAATGAGGATCATTCCGGGAGATCCGGGAGGATTCTTCAAAGTCCTTCCGAAAAAGCAGGAAGGAATCTGTGAAAATGCTGTGTCCACGGCATGGGTCTGCTTGCATTTTTATGAGAATCTGATAGTATAGAGGGTGTGAAAATGTTAACACATTTTTTTACAATCAGGAGGTAACATCATGGCTGTCAATCGTTTTGTCCTGAACGGTATTTCTTATCATGGACACGGAGCAATCAATGAAATCCCCGGAATTATCAAGTCAAAAGGCCTTAACAAAGCATTTGTGGCATCAGATCCGGATCTGGTAAAGTTCGGCGTTACCGCAAAGATCACAGACCTTCTTGAAAAGAACGGAATCGCTTACGAACTGTATTCCGATATCAAGCCCAACCCCACCATTGAAAACGTCCAGCACGGCGTGGACGCATACAAGGCTTCCGGCGCGGACTTCATGATCACCATCGGCGGCGGATCCTCCATGGATACCGGAAAAGGCATCGGCATCATCGTGAACAACCCGGAATACTATGATGTCCGTTCTCTGGAAGGCGTTGCGCCGACAAAGAACCGCACCGTCTTCACCATTGCTGTTCCCACCACAGGCGGAACAGGAGCGGAATCCACCATCAACTACGTGATCACGGATGTTGAGAAAAAACGTAAATTTGTCTGTGTGGACCCCAACGATATCCCGGATGTCGCCGTTGTTGACCCGGATATGATGTCCTCCATGCCCAAGGGCCTTACCGCTTCCACCGGTATGGACGCGCTGACGCATGCCATCGAAGGATATACCACCGCAGGGGCATGGGAGCTTTCCGACTGCCTGAACCTGGAAGCCATCCAGCTGATCGCGAAGAACCTGCGCGCTGCAGTAGCCAATGACCCGGACGGCCGTGAAGGAATGGCTCTGGCACAGTATGTGACCGCTATGGCATATTCCAACGTAGGCCTCGGCATTGCCCACTCCATGGCTCATACCCTCGGAGCTGTCTATGACACCCCGCACGGAGTTGCCTGCGCCATGATGCTTCCGATCGTTATGGACTTCAACAAGGAAGCCACCGGCGAAAAGTACAAAGCCATCGCTGAAGCTTTCGGCGTTGACACCACCGGCATGGATCAGGCTGCGTACCGCAAGGCGGCCATCGATGCTGTTCAGCAGCTTTCCGTGGATGTAGGAATCCCGACAAAGCTTGAAAAGCTGAAAGAAGAGGATCTGCCGTTCCTTTGCGAATCCGCTGCGGCTGATGCCTGCGCACCGGGCAATCCTCGTCCTGCTACACTGGAAGAGTTCGAGGCTATGTTCCGCAAACTGATGTAATTTCTGAAACAAGGGGGAATACTGTACTGACAGGTATTCCCCTGTTTTTTAT
>CACZSG010000048.1 GCA_902783665.1 uncultured Lachnospiraceae bacterium
CGTATCAAGGCAAAGGGCGCCACCGTGATCATCTATGAACCTACTTTGCCTGACGGCAGTTCCTTCTTCGGATCACTTGTGGTAAATGATGTGGAGCGCTTCAAGAGAAGCTGTGACGCCATTATAGCCAACAGATATGAAACCGTGCTGGATGACGTGGAAGATAAGGTTTATACCAGGGATCTGTTCAGGAGAGACTGAAAAAGAGTCTGTCTTATATATTTGGTATTAAAGTTGTGAAGAATGTGCATACATGGTATAATTACCATGTATGTGCTTTTTGATGGCAAAAAGTAATTTACGAAAAAAGATTAGAGGAGCAGCAAATGAGAACTTATCTGGTAACAGGAGGAGCCGGTTTCATCGGTTCCAATTATATTCATTACATGTTTAAAAAGTATGGGGATGAGATCCGCATCATAAATGTGGATGCCCTGACCTATGCAGGTAACCCTGCCAATCTCAAGGACATTGAGAACAGGGATAATTATACCTTTATAAAGGCTGATATCACCGACAGGGCCGCCATAGAAAAGATATTTGCGGAAAATGATATAGACAGGGTGGTCCATTTTGCGGCTGAGAGCCATGTGGACAGATCCATAGAGGATCCCGAGATCTTTGTCAGGACAAATGTGCTGGGCACTCAGATCATGCTCAACTGTGCCAAGAAGGCCTGGGAGAATGAGGACGGCAGCTTTAAGGAAGGCAAGAAATTCCTTCATGTGTCCACGGATGAGGTTTACGGTTCTCTTTCAGATCCCGAGGATTACTTCTATGAGACCACGCCTTATGATCCTCACAGTCCTTATTCTGCCAGCAAGGCATCTTCGGACTTTATCGTAAAGGCATATATGGACACTTACAAGTTCCCCGCTAATATCACCAACTGCTCTAACAATTACGGACCTTATCAGTTCCCCGAGAAGCTGATCCCCCTTATGATAAACAATGCACTTAACGGTCGTAAACTTCCCGTCTACGGTGACGGAAAGAACGTCCGCGACTGGCTGTATGTGGAGGACCATGCCAAGGGAATCGACATGGTGATGGAGAAGGGGCGTCTTTTCGAGACCTACAATATCGGCGGCCACAATGAGAGACAGAACATCCAGATCATCCATATCATTCTGGACACACTGCAGGAGATGCTGCCGGAGGACGATCCCAGAAGGGCACTGGTCAGTGACAAGCTGATTACCTATGTGACGGACCGGAAGGGACATGACCGCCGCTATGCCATCGCGCCGGACAAGATCCGCGCCGAGATCGGTTGGGAGCCGGAGACCATGTTCGAGCAGGGGATCCGCCGCACCATCCAGTGGTATTTCGAGCATGAAGACTGGATGGCCCGCGTGACCAGCGGTGACTATCAGAAATACTATGAGGAAATGTATCAGGCAAAATAAGCCCGGGAGAATTTTCGCATGAATAAAAAAACGAACATCGCGGCGGAACTGATGAAGAACCGCCGCATGATCGGAAAACTGGCCGGAAACGACTTCCGCATGAAATTTGCGGGGTCGTATCTGGGCGTCATATGGGCCTTTATTCAGCCGGTCGTGACGGTGCTGGTTTACTGGTTTGTCTTTGAGATCGGTTTCCGTACTCCGAATACAAACCTGCCGGTGCCTTTTTTATTGTATCTGATCGCCGGCCTGGTCCCGTGGTTTTATTTTCAGGAAGCGCTCACCGGCGGAACTTCGGCGCTGCTGAACTACGACTATCTGGTGAAAAAGGTGGTCTTCGAGATTGAGGTCCTGCCGCCCGTGAAGATCATCTCCGCCATGTTCACGCACCTGTTCTTCATCGGATTCCTGCTGTTCCTGTACCTTTGCTACGGCCGGATCCCGGATCTGTATAATCTTCAGATCCTTTATTACAGTGCCGGACTCACCATTCTTGTGCTGGGACTCTGTTATCTGACCAGCTCCGTGGTGGTCTTCTTCAGGGATCTCTCCCAGGTGATCGGCATTATGCTGCAGGTGGGAGTCTGGATGACCCCGATCATGTGGGTGGCGGACGAAAAACTGGCAAATCATCCGTGGGTGTGGAAGCTTCTGAAGCTGAACCCCGTTTACTATGTGGTGACCGGGTACCGGGATGCCTTCATCTACAAGAACTGGTTCTGGGAGAGACCGCTGTGGACCCTGTACTTCTGGGGTTTTACCATCGGCATCTTCTGTCTGGGCAGATGGGTATTCACACGCCTTCGGGTACACTTTGCGGATGTGCTGTAAAACGGGAGGAACAGGTTTGAGCGAGACGAATGCTGCGATCACCATCGATCATGTCAGCAAAATGTATAAACTGTACCGGAAGCCTTCGGACCGCCTGAAGGACAGCCTGGGCCTTACCAGAAAGAAGTGCTATCAGGAGCACTACGCGCTGTCAGATGTCTCTTTTGACATCAAAAAGGGCGAGACCATCGGCATCATCGGCACCAACGGAGCCGGAAAATCCACACTGCTGAAGATCATCACCGGCGTGCTCAGTCCTACTTCGGGAGAGGTGAGGACACAGGGACGTATTTCCGCTCTGCTGGAGCTGGGCGCCGGCTTCAACGGTGAATATACCGGAATGGAAAACATCTATCTGAACGGGACCATGATGGGGTTCACGGACCAGGAGATCGACGCCAGAGTGGAGGATATCCTGGCCTTCGCGGATATCGGCGATTTCATCCATCAGCCTGTGAAGACCTATTCCAGCGGGATGTTCGTGAGACTGGCCTTTGCCGTGGCCATCAACATAGATCCGGAGATCCTGATCGTGGACGAGGCACTGTCCGTGGGGGATGTGTTCTTCCAGGCAAAGTGCTACCGGAAATTCGAAGATTTCAAGAAAGCGGGAAAGACCATCCTTTTCGTCAGCCACGATCTTGGCAGCATCAGCCGCTACTGCGACCGCGTAGTCCTGCTGGACCATGGCCGGATGCTGGCCGAGGGCGGCCCGAAAGAGATGGTGAACCTGTATAAAAGACTGATCGTGCACCAGGGCCCGGCGGCTGCCGGACAGACGGCAGAGGACGCTGACAGGGCGGCTGCAGGCGGAGCCCAGGGTGACGGAACAGATGCACATAACGGCGGCAAAGGAAACCATGAATGGATCCTTCCGCACGAGATGAATACGAATACGCTGGAATACGGTGAGAAAGAGGGAGAGATCATCGGCTTCCGCATTCTGGACGAGAACGGACTGCGCACCAATGCCATCGAGAAGGGGACACGGTTCTCCATGCAGGTCCGCGTGCTCTTTCACCAGGACATTGATGACCCCATTTTCACTTATACCATAAAAGACATCCGCGGAACGGAGATCACCGGGACCAACACCATGTACGAGAAGGTGCCGGTCACCCCGAAGAAAGCCGGAGAGATCTTCATCGTGACCTACGAACAGCAGATGGACCTGCAGGGCGGAGACTACCTGCTCTCCTTCAGCCTGACCGGATACCGGCACGGCGAATTCACCGTTTTCCACAGACTCTACGACGTCTGCAGCCTGACGGTTATTTCAGACAAGAACACGGTGGGATTCTATGACATGAATTCCGTTATTACACTGGAGAGGGAAAACTAGATGAACGAGAATGCGATTTCCTGGCTGATTCCCCGCATGAAAGGTTCGATCCTGCTGGCAGGAGAGGACCTTTTTGTCTTTTCGGGGCTTTTAGGCGACTGTCCGGACACGGACTGTGTGAAGAAAAAAGCCGTTGAGGAAGGCATGGATGGAAGCTATGACTGGATCCTGCTGGGCGGTCTGTTCGAAAAAACGGGACCAGGGCAGGAGGAAAAAGTGAAGCTTCTGGGCCGGGTGCGGAAATGCCTGAAGAAGACAGGCAGGCTGGTACTTCTGACCTGGAACCGGCTTGGGCTGTCAGGCTTTGCCGGCATGCCGGATGCCTGTACAGGACGCTTCTTTGACGGAGTGGAAGGCTATCCGGAGGAGAAAAATGGCGGATTTCTGGTCTCACGTCCCGTGATGGAGGCCATGCTGAAAACAGCATCGTTCTCTGACCTTCAGTTTTACTATCCATATCCGGACCTGAACCGTACGGAGACGGTGTATTCAGACAGCTGGCTTCCTGCAGAAGGTGCTTTTGCTGCCAGAGGCCCCGTGCCGGCCGGCGGCCGCCTGCGGGTATTTCGCGAGGAGGCGGCTTTTGATGCTTTGGCGGGGGACGGCCTGTTTCCGGTCTTTGCCAACTCGTTTCTGGTTCTTGCAGGGCCTGCTTCGGAAAGCCTCCGCAAGGAGAAAGCGGCGGATGAGAAGGGGACTGATGAAACCGGAGGAAGATGTCCGGTCCGGTTCGTCAAATACTCAGGCAGACGGGATGCCAGGTTCCGGATACGCACGGAAGCAGAATCGTTTCCGCAGAAAGCTGTCATAAAATATCCCCTGAATCGGGAAGCCGAAAACTGGGTGCTGGGGCTGAAGAAGAAGGAAGAACAGCTGCTGAGTCAGCTTTCCGGAACACCTCTGCAGGTGAACCGCTGCAGCCTGCGTGGTAGCGGAGCCTGCTTTGAGTGGGCGGAAGGCTGTTCCATTGAATCAGAACTGGACGGGCTGCTGCGCAGTAAAGATGAAAAAGCATTTACAGAGAGGATCAGGGAAGTTTTCCGAATGCTGGAAAAGACCGATCTGTTTCGGATGGAGGATGGTTTCAGGGAAGTGTTCGGAGACGCTTCCCTGCTGGAAGGCGGACCGCAGGCTGTCTGTCCGGACGCGGACCTGATCTTCGCGAACCTGCTGAGATCCGGGGACGGGTATACCGTGATCGATTATGAATGGACCTTTCCGTTTCCGCTTCCGGCAGCTTTCCTTAAATACCGCTGTGTCCACTACTATGTAAACGGTAATTCCATGCGCAGAAGGGCCCTGTCGGAGGAACAGCTTCTGGATCTGATCCCGCTGAAAAAAGAAGAGCGGGACCTCTGCGTGCTGATGGAGGAACAGTTCCAGAAGTGGATCCGCGGGGAGAAACAGGATGAAAATAACAGCCCGGGCAGGAAGCATGCGGCATCGAAGAGCGTGAACTGTGCGGCAGAAGGAGAAGGGCCCGTTGTGGATGTGACTTCAAAAGCTGTTGATGGTCTGGCAAAGGCGGACCGCTGGGAATCATGGGTCCGTTTTGTGCCGGAAACAGACGCCGCCGCATCGGCGGATAGTGGAACGGAGATCCGCATCAGGGCGTGGAATGAGGGCAGACTCTCGCTTCGCGTTCCCGTACCCGAAGGAACGGGACAGATTCTGCTGAGCCCCTGCCTTACCCGGTGTGTTTTCAGGCTGGAGAAGCTGGAAGGACGCGGAGCGGACGGAATGCCGGTTTCCGGGGAGGCCCTTTCGGTAAAGGCAGTCGGCGGACGCAGGGACGGCAACGGGGACTATATCTTCGATACGGACCAGCCGCAGCTGGACATTTCAGGCGCCGGGCTGCGTGAGCTGATCGTGGAAGGCCGCGGGGAAGCCATGGAAGGACTGCTGCGGGACGCCGTGCTGGCCCAGAGCGGGACCATGCGCAGGCTGAC
>CACZSG010000049.1 GCA_902783665.1 uncultured Lachnospiraceae bacterium
ACCTGTACGGACCAGATGACACTTCAGGAGGGAAACCGGATCCTGCTGGAGTTTTTTGACGAAGGAACGATACGGGTGGACGGCTATGCGGACAGCCTGAAGCTGAACAGCCATCCGCACCAGGACATTCAGGATAAGGTCGTCGTGAAGAACGGAATGGTGGCAGGAAACGATTTTGTCCCCGGTATCTACGACATTTCCCTGAATCCGAAGGCGGATACCTATTTTTCACTTGTTACGCTGAACAGCGGAAACAGGAAAAACGGAAGCAGAACCTATTATCTGACATCAGCCGGGATGAAATATCGCCGGATCCCCTTTGAGGAAGGGATGAGCGTCAGCCTTGACAAGCAGTATAAAGGGAGTATTCTGCTGACTCCCAGTTTTTGATAAAGAAGTGTGGACACGGATGAGAAAAAAACATCTTCTGGCGGCAGCGGCGGTCCTGCTTGCGGGGCTTGCGGCCGGCGGCTGCAGTAAAAGCCAGATCAATTATCAGGTTGCCAAGAGCATCGGTACCCTGGGCATGTACGAGAACAACGAGCCGGTGGAGACGCCGAAAATGAAAGCAGAACGGGAATTCCGCGAGGCTCAGGAAAAGGAAGAGGCTTTCCTTACGGGGGTACTGGAGGACGCAGCTTATCTGGCCAAAGGCTATGAATATGAACAGGCAATCGAAGTTCTGCAGGCGGAAAACGTGAATCAGGAGGATGAGCGTGTCCTGGCGGCCATCAGCGAATACCAGAGTGCCATTGAAAACGTCTATGAGTATGACGGGGCCATTCCGCAGCTGTGCTTCCCCAACCTGATCGTGGATACACAGCGGTGTTTCTCGGAGAGCGGGAACGGATCGACCTATGCCAGCGTCATGATCACGCTGGATGAATTCAAGAGTATTCTTCAGGAAATGTACGACAACGGGTATTTCCTGATCGATATGCGTTCTTTGATGGCTGAAACAGAAAATGAGGACGGGACAAAGAGCTGGAAGTCTGTCAATCCTCTGATCCCGCAGGGGAAGAAGCCTTTTGTGCTCTCGATAGAAAATCTGGATTACAGCCAGGTGCGCAAGAACGGAGACGGGATCGCCACCAAACTTGCTTTGAATGAGGAAGGGGAAGTGAAGGCGGTCTATACAGACGACGGCGGTCACGACCTGAAGGGTGACTATGACGTGATCCCGGTTCTGGAAACCTTTATAAAAGAGCATCCCGATTTCTCTTACCGCGGAGCCAGAGGCGTGATCGGACTGTGCGGGAAGAGCGGGGCCTTCGGCTACCGGGTGGAGGATGACGCCTACACGGATTACAGCGAGAACCGGAAAACAGTTACGGCTATCGCAAACCGCCTGATCGAAGACGGATGGACCATCGCCTGCGAGACCTACAGCTATAATTATGTGAAAGACATGTCCTACGATACCCTGACTCAGGAGATCACGAACTGGAAGAATTCCGTCGGTTCCCTGACGGGAAAGACCGACGTCATGATGTACCCCTACGGTTCGGAAGTGGAAAGCTATGCCGACAACAAAGGAAGCTATCTGCTGGAAGAAGGATTCCGGTATTTTATCGGCCTGTGGGCCAGCAATGACTTCCGGGAAGTGCAGGAAGACTATATGCGCATGACCAGACGCATGGTGAGCGGCTATGTTTTCCAGACCAGTCCGGAAGTGCTTGATGCCTATTTCAACGTGGCGTCCGTCCTGGATTCCGCCCGCTGAGAAGTCTCTTTCCGGCTTTGCTCTTCTCGGTACTGAAGCATCCGGGCGGTCAGGACTTTCCGGAAACGGAATTCCTCCGCGTTCTGCATTCCTACATAATAGAGCATGTCTATATCACTTTCATTAAAGACATACAGCTGGTCTTTGTTCAGGTAGCCTTCCGGGAACAGACAGGCTGAATAATCGTAAAGAATGTTTCCCGACGACTGAGCGCGTCCGATGATCATCAGGGTCACGGGCGCGTTTTTCAGTGTAACGACGGAACCAATGGGCAGCAGGCTCATTTTTTTCTCCTTTTTTTTCTGATATGTGAGGTCTTTTCAGTCCAGGCATACTTCCGTACCGATTTTATGTGAGGTCCTTTCAGTCCGGGCATACTTCCGAACCGATTCTATCTGAGGTCCTTCCAGTCTATACGGACTCCCGCGCCAAAGGGCCCAAGACCGATCTTTCCCTTTACATGTGAAGTGGACAGTTCACCCTTCAGCTCGGCCTGCAGACCGGCCATGGCTTCCCCCGTCAGTGTGACCGCGATCCCGCCGAATTTGTGTCCGAAGGAAACTTCGCCTTTGGCCAGATAGGCCTCGGCCTCCAGTTTTCCGCTGACGGATGCCGTGCGGTTTTCTTGAAATTCCAGCTTGGTGGATGCGGTCGCGGATATCCCCGCAAATCCGGCATTGCCTTCGCTTGTAAAAGTCCAGTCTGCAATTTCAAGGGCTGAAGAGCCATGGATCTGCAGGGCAGACGCTTCGGCCCGGGCTTTTCCCGACAGGCTGGATTTTGTCCGGCCGTCATCCGGATCAAACCGGGAGGAGAAAGAACCTTCCACGCCTGCCGAGGCATGGAGCGCCTTTCCTTCCATCTTTGTCTTCAGATCAGGATGTTCGTCCAGCAGAAGGACAGTGAGGGCTGTTATTTCCATACCGGCAGCAGTGCTTCCTTCCAGAGAATGTTCATCCGATGAACCTTTTGCATGAGCAGATACGGAAGCATCCGGGCCTTTGAAAAGGGCATCTGCTGCAGAAGGAGAAGTACCTGTTCCCTCTGAAGCAGCCGGGTTTTCCAGGGATCCGGGTATGGCAGCCGTCATGCCTGAGGTTGAGATTCCGGGGATGGTACTGGTCTTTATAAGATGTTCCGTCCGCTGGTAGGTGCGGACGACCAGGGAAAGAGATTCCGTGAGACCTGAAAGGGAACGGCTTTGAAGCTGCAGCTGCAGGCAGATACCGGAAAGTTCCCTTCGAAGGAAAGCTGCCGTATGCGCGTCTGTGCCGCAGGATATTCCAATTGAAGAAAAAGCTGTGCAGAAAGACGAAAACTCTTTCTGCAGAGATACCAGTTCAGAGTTTGCGCGGATGACGGGGGCAAAGGAAATATGGTAATCAGCCATTGAAAAGTCCTCATGAAAAAAAGTGAACGACTGCAAGCAGCGATGCTGCAAAAAAGGCGATCAGACCGCCCGCGTGAAAGAGTGTCCACCGGGTGGTGCTGCCAAGCGCCGGTTGATCCGGCGGATAGTATACCGCAATGGTTTTCCCGGTCAGATGCATCACATGTGATCTGTTCCATGCGATCATGCCGGTTCTCCTGAAGGTCCGCCCTTCTGCCCGGTATTCAAAGATCAGACACGCATTATCCGCACCGCCTCCGATTCTCAAAAACGAAAAAGAACCCTCGGGACTTGCGGCATTATCGCAGGCTCCCGTGACACGTCCGGTGGTTTTGGAAAAGGAACGGCTTTTGCGTTCTCCCAGCAGGAATAAAAGGACGGAGAGTACTGAAAACAGTCCTGCTGTTATAAAAAAGAGACAGTTGGGATTCATGACACCTCCTGAAAGCAACTAATTAATGGATATAATAACACTTAAAGAAAATATATGCAACAGAAATAATTATTCAGTTATGTTAATATGACTAAAATAATATGAGAACAAGCGAAAACTTTATTAAAAAAAGGCAATTAACTTGCATCAAAATCCATTACGTGATAATATCTAATTTAAATAATTATGGGGGAGTTGCGGCTTCAACCTGATAAGGGAGGTAATATTATGACAAACAGGAAGACTAGGTGGCTGCTTGTTTTGCTTGCATCGTGTATGGTTGCTGCAGCGGCTACCGGCTGTGATAAACTGAAGAAAGAGCCCCAGACCGAAGCGGTGACCGAGAAGGTGACAGAGACTGAGACCGAAACGGAGATTCAGACCGAAAAAGTTACCGAAGCAGTTACCGAAAAAGTGACGGAGCCCCCGACAGAAACAGAGCCGGAGACACAGGCGCCTGTCCAGACAGAACCCAGGGTTCTTACAACAGATGAAGAAAAAGCAGAGCAGATCAGCTACGACCAGTACAAGTTCATGTATGCCGTGGACGACGTAAACGTCCGCGATCAGCCCGGGACAGACGGAGAGGTCTTCTTTAGTTTCAATCAGGGTGAGCGCGTAACGGTGATTGGTGAGACACCGAACTGGGCTGTTGTCCTTCTGGAAGAATATGATTCACAGGGCTATGTTTCCAAACAGTTCCTGTCCGACTCCGAAGTTGCCGAAAAGACATCCGAAGAACGGGAACAGGCGATCATGGAGGAGCTTGGCCTTACGTCCGAAACCGGAGCTGGCACTGTTACTGAGACCCCGGCTGGCACGGATGCGTCCCAGGGAACACCTGCAGTACCGACTGAGACACCTGCCGCAAGTACTCCTGTCTCCACGGATACTTCTTCCGTAGACGCGCAGTACGGTGTTGAAAGCTATGAAGAAGGATTCCAGGTCTATGCCATGACAGGTGCGAACCTTCGTGCGACACCGGCACAGGACGGCGAGATCATTCAGACGATCGCTTCCGGCACTGGCCTGAAGGCTCTTGGCTATACCGACAGATGGTATAAGGTCGATCTGAACGGAACCATAGGTTATGTAAACAGAAATCTGTTTTCTGATGAACCTGTACAGTAAACTATAAAAAAGATCAACGAACCGGTCGCTTTGGCGGCCGGTTTTTTCTGTTCAGAAAAACGGCTGTCGTTTTTGCTGGAGATGAATGAACCAGTTGTAAATTCATATTTATAATATGTGTTGTTATTATTTAAGAATCGTTTACAAAAGTATAAAATTTCACTCTCTGCCATGTGAAAGCAGGGCGGATTACTTGAAATCCATATCGTCTCATGGTATCATTCACGTTGTTATCTGCGGCAGTTGCCGGTTAGGAGGAAAAATTTGAAACGGAAATGGATAGCCGGGCTTATGCTTTTATGCCTGTCTGTGCTGCCGGTATTTATGCTGTCAGGGTGTGAACAGCTGCAAAAACCCGGTCAGACGGAAAAGCAGACCGAGAAAGCAACGGAAAAGCCGGCTGAGACTGAAAAAAAGACAGAAAAAGCAACTGAAAAAATAACGGAGAAGGCAACGGAAGCCGCGCCTGTTGAGAATGTGGTCTACATTTCGAAGGACAAGAGCATCCGGATCGTACTGCCCGACAGTACCTGGAAAGTCACCCAGGATGCCGATGAGATGCGTGTCTTCAGTTCAGATGCGGCCATGATCAATATTGTTCATGCGAAGACGGAGTCGGAGCTGAAAAGACTTGCGGTGGCCGAATCTCTGGATGAGCTGCAGAACAGCCTCTCCCGTCAGTATCCGGAAGCCAATGCATTCGAGATAGAAGATTTCGAACACCTTTCGGTAAAGGAGCTGAATTCCTATCAGTATATTGTGAAATACAGCTCCAAGAGCATGTGGGCTTATGCGGTCACCTTCGGCATTCTCGCAAAAGAGGAAGCCTATGTAGTGACTGGTACCGTGATGGACGATAACAGGGCCCTTCTGGATGCAGTCGTTGAATCTGTTACCAGTTTCGCGGTGCTGGAGAATGAGGTGTTTGACCTCACAGAACCGGAGACAACGGAGACAGTGCAGTCCGAAACATCCGCAACTGGGGATGAGGAAGCCAACAAGCAGCTGGCAAATCTGACTGTTTATACGGAAACGACTCTGTATGCCGCTGATGAAGTGAACATCAGGAAAGAGCCGAGTACGAACGCGGATATTCTTGGGTCCCTGACCAAGGGGGACAAGGTGACCGTTACCGGAGAGACCAGTGAGTGGTTCCGTGTTTCCATCAACGGACAGACGGCATACATCTCCAAGCAGTTCCTGGTATACGGGGATGGTCAGAACGGAAGCCAGGAGACCGGCGCTGAGAATACAGATGCCGATACACAGCAGACTTCCGCACCGCAGGACAGCATGGTATCAGCCGAGGTGGGCAGCGAGATCGATTACGGCAGCGGGTACACCTACTATACAACTTCGGATGTCAACATGCGCACAAATCCGGGTACAGACGCCGATGTGCTGGACAGCCTGGCACAGGGCGCTTCTGTTCAGGTCGTCGGCGAGACGGATAACTGGTATGTTGTATCTGTAAACGGACAGAAAGCCTATGTCAGCAAATCATACCTGAGTTCTGAGGCACCTTCGAGCTCCGACGGCAGCGGTTCGTCCTCACAGTCTGACATCGTCGTGGATGATGGAGATTCTTCCGGACTTTCCATCAGCGGTACTGTGACAAGCGCCACAGACGGCGTGATGGTCGTGGCAGGTGACGATGGGAACACATACGCGGTCAGCTATTCGCCTGATGCGGTGAATGCGGCCGACGGCATCTATGAAGGCCTTTATATTTCAGCCACTGTCGCTGATGCCGGGAACGGCATCTATACGGCCTCCAGCGTGACCGGGTATTAAACCGGACGGGGATCCGTTTCCATCAGTTTTCAGCAAAACAGATTCTCCAACAAAATGAATACCACCTGAAGTCATTTGATGATAAAATGATTTCAGGTGGTTTTTTGTTGTTCTGATAGCGTAAGGAGGAATCCGAATGGAAGAGAAGAAAAACTTCAGCACACTGTCATTTAACAGAAAAAAGCAGGAAAACGGACCAGATCTCAGCTGGTGCGGGGTATCTCTTATAGAAAAAGACGGGTTCTGGTTTAAAGACCTGGCCTGCACCGGGGAACTTCTGCCCTATGAGGACTGGAGACTGCCGGCTAAAAAGAGAGCAGAGGACCTGGCAGCGCGCCTTTCCTGGCAGGAGATGGCAGGACTGATGCTTATCTCAGGGCATCAGATGGTTCCGGGACGCAGGTTCGGACCTGCGCTGCCCACCTATGATGGCGTGCCGTATGAAGAGGGGGTACAGGTCCCCTGGAGCCTGACGGACCAGCAGAAAGAGATGGTTGTCGAGGAGAAGATCCGGAATATTCTGCAGGCCGGGGTTGATACGCCTGAAATGTCTGTCCGCTGGAACAATGAACTTCAGGCTCTGGCGGAAGCGCAGCCCTTCGGCATTCCTGTCAATATTGCGACAGATCCGAGACATGGGGCC
Source organism: uncultured Lachnospiraceae bacterium (assembly GCA_902783665.1). Classification (GTDB taxonomy): domain Bacteria; phylum Bacillota; class Clostridia; order Lachnospirales; family Lachnospiraceae; genus Choladousia. Next base: position 7,115 of record CACZSG010000049.1, read on the forward strand.
GGGTCTGCAAAAGCTGAATTCAAAAGTGCCAATGACAGTCTGAGCAAATGGCCGGAAGGCATAGGCATGGCTGCAGTGGGAGATCCGGAAACAGTCAGGGAGTTTGCCGATATAGCCAGCAGGGAATACCGCGCGCTGGGCATCAGCACCGCCCTTGGGCCTCAGATCGATCTTGCGACGGAACCCAGATGGATGCGCATGGAAGACACGCTGGGCGGCGATACGGAGACTACGGTCGCTTTTACAAAAGCGTACTGTGACGGCATGCAGACAACGGAGAACACCTGGAACAACCCGGATCCCGGATGGGGAAAGGACAGTGTGATCGCCATGGTGAAACACTGGCCGGGCGGCGGTACCGGTGAAGCCGGCAGGGACGCTCACTACGCTTTCGGACAGTATGCCGTATATCCGGGAAAACGTTTCGAAGAACATATGCGCCCATTTACAGAAGGCGCATTCCGTCTGGACGGTCCCACCGAAAAAGCGGCCGCCGTGATGCCCTATTATACGGTATCCTGGGGCCAGGGAGAGCCTGTAGGCAATTCCTATAACACTTATCTGATCAAAGACCTTCTGAGGGAAAAGGAAGCGTATGACGGGGTTCTGTGTACCGACTGGGGCATCGTGGAAGATCCCGCAGAGGATCTGGACAGCTTCGGATCCAGGTGCTACGGGGTTCATGAACTGTCGGAAACAGAACGCCATCTGAGGATCATCATGAATGGGATCGATCAGTTCGGAGGACCGACAAATGCGGAAGGAATACGGAAAGCCTATCTTCTGGGCTGCAGGCTGTACGGGGAAGAGACCATGACCGCACGTTTCAGACAGTCGGCGGTCCGCATTCTGACGAACCTGTTCCGCCTGGGACTGTTTGAGGATCCCTACCTTTCGGAAGAAGAGAGCCTGGCCGTGATAGGGAACGCTTCCTTTGTCAGGGCAGGGCTGCTGGCTCAGCAGCGTTCCATCGTGGTTTTAAAAAACAAGAACCATGTTTTCCCACTGAAAAAGGGGATCAAAGTATATGTTCCCGGGAGAGATCTGAAAGCAGGAAAAAGCTTTATGCGTTTTCTTGAGCCGGAACGCTTTGACAGCCGCCCGGTCACCGAAGAGGAGGCAGAGGGGTATTTCATCCTTGCGGATACGCCTGAAGAGGCAGATGCGGCCATTGTCTGGACAGAAAGCCCCCTGAGTGTGAACAAAGGATATGACGGAGCAGATCTGAAGCGGGGAGGCAGCGGTTACCTGCCCATTCCGCTGCAGTATCGTCCGTACACGGCTGATTCGGCCAGGGAACACAGCATCGCCGGCGGGGATTTCAGAGAGAAGAGTGCAGACCGCAGCTATAAAGGAAAGACAGAGCAGGTACGCAATGAATGCGATCTGGATAATGTACTTGAAATGCGCCGGCAGATGGGGACAAAGCCGGTGATCGTTCTGATGGAAATGCATAATCCGGCCGTTCTTTCCGAACTGGAACCGTCTGCAGACGGCATCGCCGTGCAGTTCGGGGTGACAAAGCGTGCCATGTTCTCTGTGCTGTTCGGGGACAGCCCGGCAACAGGAAAACTTCCGTATCACCTTCCAAAGAATATGGAAACGATTGAAGAACACTGTGAGGATGTCTTCAATGACTATGAGCCCTATACGGACAGTGAGGGGAATCGTTATGTTTATGGGTTTGGGCTGAATCTGTCCGAAAGAGATGCCCTGTAAGAACAGATGCGACAATAAATAGAAATGCCGGAAACCCGCTTAGTTATTAGCTTTGCGATGTTTCCGGCACTTATAAAGGATTCGTGAAAAAATGGAGATAGGGGGACTCGAACCCCTGACCTATGCGTTGCGAACGCATCGCTCTCCCAACTGAGCTATATCCCCATGCCCTGAGGCTTTTATGTGTACAGGCTGTTATCAACCCATACAAAATGGAAGCAAGGAGGCTCGAACTCCTGACCTCTCGCGTGTGAGGCGAACGCTCATCCCAGCTGAGCTATGCTTCCATACCTCATTATTATACCACCAAAAAAAGGAAATGCAAGCATAAGAATGATTCGTTCAGGTACAATCAGATAATTAGGTCAAAAAAACCTTTGTTCCACATACGTTTTCGTGCATTATCTCCAATGAGCTTCTTGACTCCACCTTTTAATAATGCTATTATGATAACAACAAATGCTCAAAAAGGAGGTACAAGTACTTGAATATTGACAACTATATGAAAGAGCGGGTGGATGAGCAGATCAGCTGGTATGAAGAGAAAGCTGCAGAAGCCCAGAAATATTATCGTGTTCTGAAAACGGCTGAAATCGTTCTCGCAGTCCTGATTCCGCTGATGGCAGGATACGCTACACACCGTTTCATCGCTTTCCTCATTGGTCTGTTTGGCGCGGCCATCGTGATCATCGAGGTAATCTCCAGACTGAACAAATACCATGAGAACTGGATGCAGTACCGCCTTACAGGCGAGACTCTCCGCTACCAGAAAAACCTGTTCCTGACAGGCTCCGGCCCTTACAGCACGGGTGCTGAGACCATGGAAAATGTCTTCGTCAAGAACGTAGAGGGTATTCTCACCGCGGATTCAAGTGCTCTTGGCGACATCAAGACCATCAAGAAGGAAGTTCCCGCTTCTTCAGCAATCGAAGAGAAGACTTCCGCATCTGCAGAACCTGCAGAGGATGAAGCAGAAGAGGAATAATACAAATGGAAAAGCCGTCCGGTCAGGACGGCTTTTTTGAATTATTACATGGTGATACCCGGTTCCGGAAAACATGGCTTCCGGAAAGAAAATGCGGATAGTGGGACTCGAACCCATACGCCGTGAAGCACAGGAACCTAAATCCTGCATGTCTGCCAATTCCATCATATCCGCAGATGATACTGTTAGAGAATAGCACGGAGCAGGCAGAACTGTCAAATCCCAAATAGATCATTCCACACGGGAAAAAGGATTCCGTATGGAGAGCGATGAGAAAAGGTCATTTCCTTCTGAAAAAAGGGCCGGAAAAAGAAAATAAAAAAGTTTAAAAAACCATTTGACATTTCCATAACACTGTGATATATTCTTAATTGCTTCGAGGGAAGCAAACAAAAAACGCGATAGTGGCGTAGTTGGTAACGCGCGACCTTGCCAAGGTCGAGACCGCGGGTTCGAGCCCCGTCTATCGCTCTGGTCCGTCAGTAATGACGGACCTTTTTTTGTGTAACAGCCAGAGAGGATTGTCGGCTTTCTGCGGAACGGCAAATTGCAACAAAAATGACAATCCTTGCATTCGGCCTTAAACTGAGGTAGAATAATTGCTGTAGGTTTCCGGAACGAAAGCTTTCCGGAGGCCCACTAAATTTGTTCACAGAGGAAACAGTATGCGGTATTCAATTGTCATCCCCTGCTATCGTTCTTCGAAATCCATTCGTCAGGTCGTGGAGCTGACCATGCGGGAGCTGGAAGCAATGGAACTGACGGATTATGAATTTATACTGGTAGATGACTGTTCTCCGGACGGGGGCGAGACGATGGCAGCCCTTCTGGAACTGGTCAGAGATTACAGATCGGTCCGCGTGGTGGAACTTGCGAAGAACGCAGGCCAGCATAACGCGGTCCTTGCGGGGCTGAATCACGGCACCGGGGATGTTTATATTGCGATGGATGATGATCTGCAGACACATCCGTCCCAGTTAAAATATCTTCTGGATGAATTTCAGAAGGGTTACGATATTGTCTATGGATACTATCCGGACAAGAAACACAGCAGGTTCCGGAATTTCGGCAGCTATGTAAATTATCTTTCGCTGCGCATTCTCCTGAAGAAACCGAAGGAGATCCACACGTCCAGTTTCTGGGTGATCCGGAAATTTGTGCGGGATTATGCCATTCAGTACAAGAGTGCCTATACACATCTGCAGGGGCTTTTTCTTCGCACGACCAGGAACATCAGCTGTGTGCCCATCAAACATTTTGAGCGGGCATACGGATCCTCCAATTATACATTTAAAAAACTGATACAGCTGTGGTCCAACATCATTGGCTTTTCCATAGTCCCCCTGGAGATTTCGACCTATCTTGGATATTTCTTCTCCTGTGTGGGCATTATAGGGGCTTTATGGGCTATCATACACAAGATCAGACATCCGCTTTCTCCGATGGGATGGCCATCCATTATGGCTGGCACATGCTTCTTTGCGGGGCTTATCCTGCTCTTTATGGGCCTGATCGGGGAATATATCGGAAGGATCTTCCTGGGAATGAGCCAGAACCCGCAGTTTGTGGTTCGGTCTGTACACGAACAGGGAGCCTCCGTCGATGAGGAATCATTTATGAAAATGAATGCTGCTGAACAATGGAAAGCGGCCGTGGCCGGACAGGCAGCATCTGTCGGAAAGGATGGGCAGAAAACATGAAAAAGCTGATGATCATGGGAGCAGGCGTTTATCAGGTCCCGCTGATCAAAAAGGCCAGGGAGATGGGCATTTATACCATCGTAGTCAGTATTCCGGGCAAATACCCGGGCTTTGAACTTGCGGATGAGATCTGCTATGAGGATACAGTCAATTATGAACGCATCCTGACGCTTGCCCGCGAAAAGAAGATCGACGGAATTGTGACTACGGGTACGGATGTTGCGGTGATCACCATCGGAAAGGTCTGCGACGAACTTCACCTTTCCGGTCTCAGTTTTCAGGCTGGCCAGGTCGCGTCGGACAAACTTCTGATGAAGGAAAAATACGAGGCATACGGAGTGCGTTCCGCTCGTTTCAGAAAAGTTTATTTCGGAGAGGATATTGAGAAGCAGGTGGAAGGTCTCAGGTATCCCCTGATCTTCAAGGCGATCGATTCCTCCGGCAGCCGGGGCATCCGTCGGGTAGACAGCCCGGCAGACTTCCCTGAAACAGTGGAATACGTCAGGGCGACCACGAAGAAGGACCACTTCATTATTGAGGAGTTCGTAGAGGGTGAGGAGTTCGGGGCCCAGGCATTTATCTGGGACGGGGAACTTCAGTTCATCCTTCCGCACGGGGATTACGTATTTCACGGGGACACGGGTGTTCCCATCGGACATTTTGCTCCATACGACCTGCCGGCCGAAGTCATTGAGGATGCGAAGGTGCAGCTTACCAAAGCGGCCATTTCCATGGGCCTGGACCGCTGTGCCATCAATGCGGACTTTATCCTGAAGGATGGAAAAACATATGTACTCGAACTTGGAGGGAGAGCGGGAGCCACCTGCCTGGTAGAGCTTGTATCCATCTATTACGGCTTCGACTATTATGAAAAGATCATTCTTGCCGCGCTTGGGGAAAAACCAGATTTTCCGCAGGAAAAAGCCATTCCGAACGCCAGCATGCTGCTTCGCAGCGACAGGGACGGAGTGATCCTGTCCCAGGAAAACGGAAATGAACCGGATCCTGATATCGTGGAGATCCAGTTTGACTATAAGCCCGGGGACAGAGTAAAACAGTTCCATGTAGGTCCGAACAGGATCGGCCATGTGGTGACAAAAGGTGAGACACTGGATCAGGCGGTGGAAAAACTGAATGGTGCTCTGTCACGGATCCGTATAGAAGTCGGGTAAAAGACTGAGCTGCCGGCTTATGCCGGAGTGTATCAGAGAACAGGAACATAAAATAGAAATACAGAACAGAAAAACTGATTTGTGAATGGCAATAAAAACCCGCGGATTCATTCGAATCCGCGGATTATTTATTTGCCAGGTTTTTATTTTCCAAGACTTTTCCTTATGGTCTTCAGTCTGGGCCGGACATATACAAAGGCGGCTGCAAGAGCAAGCGCTGCAGCGGCATAACGTACCGGGAACGGCACCAGGAACAGGACCATGGCACACACGCACCCGGCGAACCAGGAAAATGATATGCGCAGCGTCCTGACAAGAGGAATGATCTGACGGCCCGTCAGACGCTTCTCCATAAGAGCCTGAACAACCAGCAACACCAGATAGGAGAAGGCGGTGGTGTAGGCGGCAGCCCTGTATCCGAGCAGCAGAATGAACAGATAGTTCAATATGACGTTCAGAAACATGACAGACACCGTGGAGGCTGCCACAAAGCCGGTCTTTTTGTGATAATTCTGAATGGCGGTATAGCTGTAACTGTAAAAGCGGAAAAGAGTACCGGTGACCATCGGTGCGATGAGCCAGATGGCCTCGGTGTATTTCCTGCCGCCCAGGATCAGAATGATCTCCGGCGCCCCCATCACAAGCAGCAGCGAGATCAGCCCGAAGCAGTGCATCAGGATCACCCAGACGTTCTCTATGCCGTCCTCTTCGCCGATGGCCATTTTCTCGTACATCCAGGGCAGCCAGGCATTCCAGACGGAATCCTCGATGATCCAGATGATGAAGGATACCTGTGTAGCAACGGCAAAGACCGAACCGTTTTCCTTTCCTGTCAGCCAGATGACCATCAGCTTGTCGGCCTGGTTCATGATCTGAATGGAAAGGACCTCCGGGATCAGAGGCAGGCTGAATTTCAGGGCGTATTTCCAGTAGTCGATCTGTATCAGTTTTCTGCCCTGGACAGCCATCAGGGCCGCTGCGAAGAATCCGCCCAGGATCATGGGCGTGTAGTGTCCCAGGATCCGAAGTTCCACCAGCTGATCCTCCCGGCCGGTCTGTTTGCCCCAGACGACAAAAGCGACGGCCAGCAGAGCGGCGGGGATAACGGTGGCGGCAGAAAAAGCGGTGCTGGCTTTGTACCGCATCATCTGTTTTTCACGCCTCTGAAAGTAGAAAATGCTGGTATGCGCGAAAGTGTACAGAAAAGCGACCAGCAGCATGAACTCCGTCATGGAGAACAGGGGGGCGAAAAAACTTCTGAAGGTCCAGAAGACCAGAAAGAAAGCACCGATGGACAGATAGGACAGGGTCTGCACGCTGGAACAGTATTCATTAAAGCGTTCGCGGACATCGTACTTGGCACGCTCCACGCTCCGCCACAGGCAAAGCGACATGATGGGCGCGAAGATGAGCAGCCACGATTCATATCTGCTGTAGTCCGAGTACTGGGGCTTGGAGAGCAGCCTTGTGAAAACAGGAGTCGTAAGAAAAGTGATCCCGCGGACAAAAAGCTGCGAGATCACATAAAACAGGCCTGCTTTCATGGCTGTCCGGTTCAGATCGGCGCGTGCTTCTGCGTTGTTTTCCGAATGAGACAAGGCAAGGCTCCTTTCAGATGTTTCAGATGCGGCAGACGAAGCAGCGCAGTTTTCCGTTCGGATCCGGACCGATCACCGGAAGCCACGAGAAGGTATAGGAAAACTCTTCCCCGTAGATCTGGTGCAGACGGTCAAGGAAAAACGCTTCAATCTGTTCATCGGAAAATGTATGGTCCTTCGGATCCCGTACCAGTTCGACAGTCATATCGTGATAAGAGGTCTGGATAAAGCGGAACTGTGCGATCCCCGTGATGTCATTGGTGATCTTGCGCAGCTCCAGGACGGAGGTCTCTTCACCGTTCTCATGCTTTACCGTGTCATTGAGGCGCCCGTGGATCTCCCGGATGAAGAGGATGCCTTCTTTTTCAAAGGCGGTGGCGATATCGCCGATCTCATAGTTGATCAGCGGAAAATCCTTTTTGAAGAGGGGCGTTATGATCATTGTACCGTGGTCGGAGAGCTTCCGGTCTTCATCGTACAGGTTGATGGCGTGGGTGCTGTTCATGACACGGAAATAGTTTGTGCCGGGATATTTGATGGCACAGCTGCCGGTCTCGTCACTGCCATAGGCATCCACCAGATTCGGGCCGAAGCTTTTCTCCAGGATCTTCCGGGAAACTTCGTCAACCATCTCGGAGACGGGGATATACCATTTCGGCTGCCGGATGGCGATGCCATGTTCCTGGGCGTAGAGTGCGATCCTGACAATGCAGTTCTTGCGCAGACAGATCAGGTCCGGTGCATATTCGTTGATCTCGCGGATCACGTCGGCCGTGCCGTCGCCGGTACAGCGCTTTTCCGAGATGCGTTTCCGGCGCAGGATGCCCAGCTTCTGAAGGGGGGAATCCGTGGCCTTCTGATTCTTCCGGTAGCTGGACTCGTAGGAGATCATCTTGCCGAAGAAGGGATTGTATCCGAAGGTCATCAGGATCCGCAGCCAGTTCGCGTTCATGAAGGCATGTTCGCGCTGCGTCTGGTATAAGGTAAGTGGAATCCCGGTGGACCCGCTGGTGCTGGTGGAATCCCATTTGTCCCGTTTCCCCGGATTTTCATCGTGCACCTGCTTCATCCAGTCCCGCAGTTCAGCTTTGGTAAGGACCGGGAATTTTGCCAGATCCTCCCGGCAGTGAAAATCGTCCGGGGTGAGATGGCACTCATCGAAACGCTTTCTGTAAAAGGGGATCCTGTAGGCGGCTTTCATAACTTCGTGCACGCCCCGGTTCTGTCTCTCACGTTCTTTTTTCAGGTCCGTGGGAATTTTTTTGTCCATGGTCATCAGATATCCCATGGTAGTAACATTTAATAGTTTTTTTCCTATTCCGGAAGCCATTGTTCTTTTCTTCCTCCAGTCATTGATCGTCCCGCTGAGGCGGGAACCGCGTCCGGAGACGGTCCGGTATCAGCGGTCCGCATTGTTCCGAATGCGAGAGAAGTATAACAGAATTGATCTGTAAAGACAAGCATTTCGCCCTGTTAACAGAATGTTTAGAAATAGAGGGTTATAAAAAAATAACTGTTATGATAAGATGAACGGAAGCGGAATATCTGAATCTGGAGGATGAGCTGTGGAAAACGAAGAAAAACAGGAACTCAGGGCAGAGCCGATGGAGGAGACGACCTCGGTTACCCTGTATAAAAAAGACAAGGATCTCTGGGAAAATATCAAGCATATCAAGAAGAACATGGAAGCTGCCCACAGCATTCCGGAGACTGTATCGGACGGAACGGGAACGCCGGGACCGGAGAGGTTTCAGTCTGACGCGGATACAGGCCTTACCTCCGAGCAGGTCAGAAAACGGGTGGAGGACGGACTGGTCAATACGGCGGTAGAATCTGCTTCCAAGACTGCCAAAGAGATTGTTTACAGCAATGTATTTACTTATTTTAACCTGATCTTTCTGGTGATCACGATCTTTCTCTGCGTGGTGGGATCTTTCAGGAACCTTACGTTTCTGCCGGTCGTCATTGCCAATACACTGATCGGCATTATTCAGGAACTGAGGGCAAAAAAGACGCTTGATGACTTAAGGATCCTGAACACTCTGAAATGCCGTGTGGTACGGGACGGACAGGAGAGCATGACGGCGGCGGAAGACATTGTGCTGGATGACATTGTCATCTTCCGCGGCGGCAACCAGATCCCGGCTGACGGAACTGTCGTCTCCGGCAAAGTGCTGGTGAATGAAGCACTTGTCACCGGAGAATCGGAGCAGATCGAAAAGACAGAAGGAGATACACTTCTTTCCGGCAGCTTTATCGTGTCGGGAGAATGCCGCGCAAGGATAGACCGTGTGGGAAAGGATTCCTACGTGTCGAAACTGACGCTGGAGGCAAAACAGATGAATGATGAGGAATCTTCCGAGATGATCCGTTCCCTGGACCGTCTGGTACGCTGGGTAGGCGTCATCATCATTCCCATAGGGCTGATCCTTTTCGGGCAGCAGTATTTTATCAACCATTCCGGCATCCGTTCCAGCGTGACATCCACGGTAGCCGCCATCCTGGGAATGATCCCTGAGGGACTTTATCTGCTGGCCAGCGCCGCGCTTTTCGTAAGCGTCGTGCGCCTTGCGGTGCAGAAAGTCCTTGTACATAACATGAAATGCATTGAGACCCTGGCCAGGGTGGATGTGCTTTGTGTCGATAAGACCGGCACCATCACGGACAACACCATGACGGTCAAGCAGATCCGTTTTCTTCACGAACCGGCGTCCGAAGAAACTCAGATCCTTGATGATGTCATGGATGCGGAAAGCGGACATCCGCTTCTGCCGGCCGAGAGGATCACGGAGGAAGAGAAAAAGAAGATCGAACTGGCAATCGGTGATTTTTCCGCCGGCATGCCGGCAGACAATATTACCATCAAGGCCATGAAGGAGTATTTCAGAAAACGCAGCGGCAAGCGTCCTGAACAGATCTTCCCGTTCTCCTCCGAGCTGAAATACAGCGGAGCTGTCTTCGGTGAAGAACAGTATGTTCTTGGCGCCCCGGAGTTCGTGCTGCGCAGTCAGTATCCTGCTTATGCCGCACAGGTGGAGAACGCGGGCAGACAGGGGTACCGCGTGCTCCTTTTCGGAAGATATCTGGGCGTGCTGGACGGCAAAGCCCTGACGGAAGCCGTGAAGCCGCTTGCACTGGTCCTTCTTTCCAATCCCGTCAGAGCGAACGCAAAAGAAACATTTGCCTATTTTGCCGACCAGGGCGTAAAGATCAAGGTTATTTCGGGAGACAACCCCCTTACTGTTTCCGAGATCGCAAAAGAAGCCGGAATCGAAGGGGCGGAAAACTGGGTGGACGCTTCCCTTCTGTATCAGGAGGAA
>CACZSG010000050.1 GCA_902783665.1 uncultured Lachnospiraceae bacterium
CCTGTTACCATTGATCTTCGACAATCATTAGTATACAGGTAAATCCACGTTGCTACAAATGTGAGGTCACTTCATATTATCTCACTCGGAAAAAAATGGGACAGAGGCGAACGTCCCTATTGTCCCACCTTTTTATGGCATATATTCTTCCCGTGCCACCCCTTCGGATACAGCAAGCATGGAGGATTTTCCTTCGAAGGTCAGCGACTTTCCCTCCAGGTCGGTGACCTTTCCGCCGGCTTCTTCCACGATCAGGGCGCCGGCTGCATAATCCCAGAGGCTCACGCGCAGTTCAAAGAACATCCCTGCCCAGCCTGCTGCCACGCTGCACAGGTCCCACTCGGCGCTGCCGCTTCTGCGCAGGTCGATGCAGCGGTCCAGATATTCCGCAGCCAGACGGAAGGTCTCTTCCTTGCAGTCCGGATAGTAGGGAGATGTCCCGAAGACGATCAGGCTGTCAGCCAGGCTGTTTTTGGAACTGTGGACGGGCTTCCCGTTCAGAAAAGCGCCTTTCCCGGCTTCTGCCCAGAAGCACATGTCGAAATAGGGATTGTACACCACGGCGCGGTAGGGTCTGCCGTCCTTCAGCAGCCCGATGGATACCACGCTGGGACGGTACCCGACAAGGAAATTAGAGGTTCCGTCAATGGGGTCCACCACAAAGACCAGGCCTTTTTTATATTCCGGCAGGAACACCTCGTGCCCGTCTTCTTCGCCCAGGAAGGAGGCTTCCGGCTCCAGCTGTGCCAGGCGCTCGAACAGAAAGGCCTGAATCCTTTCGTCATAGTCCGTCGCAAAGTTGGCGTGGCCGCTTTTCTCGTGTACGGATTCCCACATATGTACCGCGTTTTTCATTATGGCGCCGGCTTCCTTTGCTACCTGCACCAGATCCATCAGTTCTGACATAGTTTCCTTTCTCTTACAGATCCCTGTGTGTAAAGCTTCTGTTTCCTGATTTTCCTTCGCTTAAAGGTCCTTGTGCGTAAAGCTTCTGTTTCCTGACGCGAAATCACCCACAATGTCCCCGTGTCCAAACAGCTTGTACTTGTATGTCACAAGGCCTTCCAGTCCCACAGGCCCGCGGGCGTGGATCTTGCCGGTGCTGATGCCCACCTCCGCGCCGAATCCGTAGCGGAATCCGTCCGCGAAACGGGTGGAACAGTTCTGGTACACTCCGGCGGAATCCACCATCTGCATAAACAGCGCGGCATGCGCCTCGTCTTTGGTCAGAATGCTGTCGGTGTGATGGGAACCGTAATAGTTGATATGTCCCACGGCCTCCTTCACATCCTCTACCAGTTTCACGGAAACAGCCAGGTCCAGATATTCCCTGCTGAAATCGTCGTCCGCCAGCAGACCCATCTGAGCCTCCGGCACCAGGTCGCAGACTTCCTTCGTGGCATTCACCTTCACACCCGCCTGCTGCATGGCCGCTGCCAGCTGCGGCAGGAAATCCGCGGCAAGATCTCTTTTTACAAGGATGGTCTCCACGGCATTGCAGGCCGCCGGATACTGGGTCTTCGCGTCCACCAGAATGCGCAGCTCTTCCACGGCATCGTACACTTCGTCCACGTAAATGTGGCAGATGCCGTCCGCATGCCCCATCACCGGGATCTTTGTGTGATCCATGATATAGCGCACAAAGGCGTTGGAGCCTCTGGGAATCAGCAGGTCCACCTCACGGTCACAGGAAAGAAGCTCATCGATCTCGGCATGCAGCTCGGCCTGGAGCAGACATTTTTCCGGAAGCCCTGCCTGCACGGCTGCGTCCCGGATGATCTCGAACAGCACACGGTTGGTGTTCGCGGTCTCCTTCCCGCCCTTCAGCACGGCGCAGTTGCCGCTCTTGATGCACAGCGTGGAGATCTGCACCATGGCGTCGGGCCTGGCTTCGAAGATCACGCCGATCACGCCGATGGGACAGGTGGTGCGGTACAGGGAAAGCCCGTCCGCAAGTTCCCTTGCCAGCGTCACCTTCCCCAGCGGGTCCGGCAGGCGGATCAGCTGGGCTATGCCGCTTTTCACATCTTCCAGTTTATGTGTGTCAAAACGGAGGCGCTTCTGCACGGACTGTGCCACACCTGCGGTCTCGGCTGCCTCCAGATCTGCGCGGTTCGCAGCAAAGATCCTGTCTTTTTCCTGCTCCAGCTTTTCAGCGATCGCAGCCAGTGCGGCATTCCGCACTGCCTCCGGGGAGGAAGCCATATCCGGGGCTGCCAGTTTCATACTTCTTACATCTTCCTTCATTCCCATGCGTTGTTCCTCCTGATTCTGTCTTATTCTTGCCTGTCCTTGCTTTTTGCTTTTCCCTTCTTATTCCTGCTTATTCTGCTTTCCCATACAGGAACGGACGCGCCGCTGTCCGGTTGAAATAGTCGATCAGCGGGCCCATGAAGAAGGCCGTTATGATGGTGCCGGGGCCGGCCACTGCCAGGATTTCCGTCACTTTGTGTCCGCCCAGAAGATATAATACCACACCTCCGGCCACACAGATCAGGTCCGTGACGATTCTTATATATTTAAACGGTCCCACTTTCCAGTTTTCCGAAAGGATAAGGGCTACCGCATCGTACACGGATACGCCCAGGTCGGCCGTAAAGTAAAAGGCCGAGGCAAAACACATCAGAATCACCGCGATCAGCAGCATGACCACACGTGCCGGAAGACTGGGTGCCGGGAAAATGCCCTGCAGGAAATGGTGCGAGAAATCCACGATATATCCCACCAGGAACAGATTGATGAAGGTGGCGATGCCTATCCTGTGACGGTCCACGATCAGGGAGAACAGCAGCAGACAGATGCTGGCCAGTGTGTACATGGTCCCGAAACTCAGGGGCACCACTTCATTCATGCCCGCCATCAGGGACTGGAACGGGTCCACTCCCAGGGTTGCTGTCTTGAATAATCCCACACTGATGGCACACACGATGACACCCAGCACACTCATTCCGATGCGTTTTCCTTTTTGCTCCATAGCTGTTAGTCCTCCATTTTTCTGTCTGTTTCCTGATCCTCTGCGGATTTTTTCTTCCTTATCTTAGGAAGCGAAGCATGACTTTTCAGTTCACTGAACATTTCCTTGTAATCACGGTGCTGCAGCTGCGGGAAGGCCCGCATCATACGGCCGATACCGAAATAGCGGCTGTCTGCCACCTGTTTTATCAGTTCCTCTGTCTTTCTCTGAAGCTCTGCGGCTTTTCCCGTCATGGCCCCCTTCAGGTCCCCGGCTTTGCCCGTTACAGCACCCTTCAGGTCCCCGGCCTTGCCCGTTACGGCATTCTTCAGGTCTCCGGCTTTACCCGTTACAGCACCTTTCAGGTCACCGGCCTTGCCTGTTACAGTTTCCTTCAGGTCACCGGCCTTGCCTGTTACAGTTTCTTTCAGGTCACCGGCCTTGCCTGTTACAGCTCCCTTCAGGCTTCCGGCCTTTTCTGTCATGGTCTCCTTCAGTTCACTCGCAGCCATGACCGCGGCAGCTTTTCCTTCACTCATGGCCTGTACCGCAGCCGCTTTTCCTTCACTCATGGCAATCAGCGCTTCCTCATATTTTTCGGAAGCGGCGCTCTGGAACTCAGCCTTCGCAAGGGAGGCCTGTACCCGGCTCTCGCCGATGGCGGCGCTTGTTCGGATGGCATTGGTGGCCACCACCTTGGTGATGGCGTCCGACGGGACTCTCATCTTCGCCTTCAGTTCATCCAGCTCCTTCAGCTTCCGGTTGAAACCGACGATCATCAGCACGGTCACCACCGCGTCGGCGATGTACAGCGCGTAGAACACGCCCAGCAGGGGCCAGCCCACAGAGGGCGGGATCCGTTCTGCCGTTGCCGCGTCAAGCATCGGATGAAACACCCGCATCACCAGCACCACGCCCAATCCCCAGAACAGGCTGAACTCCAGGCAGATATAACCATGGAAATTGAAGGGCTTGTCACTATAATCCCACCACTTGGCGTGGAACAGCACATCCAGAGCCCAGCCTGCCAGCAGCTCGATGGAGCTGGTAAGCAGCATGCCGCCCAGGAACAGCAGCCACAGGGGCGTCTCGCCGGAAAAATATCCGGATGCCGTGTGCACCATGGCCAGCACCGCCAGCATTCCGAACCCGTATACCGGACAGACCGGGCCGTTCAGGAACCCGCGGTTTATCACCAGGCCCAGGGCCACCGCGTGGAAGGTAACTTCTACCACCCAGCCTATAAATGAATATAGAAGAAAAAAAATACAAATCTGATAAAAAGTCATTCCGAAAATCATGCAATTCCCCACTTTCGAACGGATTATAACATACTTCTTGACAAATTCAACCGGTGAGAACATAATACGGTCTTGAACTTTTGAAAACGTGGCCTGAAGCGAGTCAGAGGGACGTTCACCGTGACTCATTTTGGCCTGCAGCCGTCAGCTTTCGCTGGCCGGCTGCTGCTCAAAATGAGTCACGGTGAACGTCCCTCTGACTCACTTCTGAATCCTGGGGAGATGACATCGGATGAAATCGACAACACAGAAAAACACCACAAGGGAAATGACAACGGGCAGCCCGCTGCGGCTGATCGTACAGTTCGCGCTGCCTGTGCTTGGAGGAAATCTGCTGCAGCAGATGTACAATATGATAGACGCAGCCATCGTGGGCCGTTTTCTTGGCGCGCCCGCACTGGCGGCCGTAGGTTCCACCAGCAGTGTCCAGTTCCTGGTGTTCGGGTTCTGCATCGGCACGTGCAGCGGCTTCGGTGTCCCTATTGCCAGGGATTTCGGCGCCCACAACATGGCCAAGATGCGCCGGGAGATCTTTCACAGCTTTCTGCTGACGGCCGTCATCGCGCTGATCGGCTGCCTGGGCTGTTCTCTTGGATGCGGGGGCATTCTTCGCATGATGCAGGTGCCGGAGGATATCTGGAAAGATGCCTATCTCTATCTGCTGATCATCTTCCTGGGCACGCCTTTTACCCTGCTTTACAACCTGCTCTCCGGCATTCTCCGGTCGGTGGGCGACAGCCGGACGCCGTTCCTGTTCCTGGCTCTTTCTACGGTGCTGAACATTTTTCTTGATATCTTCTGCATCGTTGTTCTGAAATGGGGCTGTGCCGGCGCTGCCATCGCCACTGTTGCGGCCCAGGCCATCAGCGGCCTGCTCTGCCTGGTCGTCATCGTGCGCAGCTTCCAGGTGCTGCATCCGAGGAAGGAAGACCGCCGGTTCCAGTGGGGCTGTATCCGCGAGCTTCTGACCATGGGCGTTCCCATGGGCCTGCAGTTCTCCATCACGGCCATCGGCAGCATGGTCCTGCAGACCGCCGTCAATGCCATGGGCAGCGTTTATGTATCTGCCTTCACGACCGCCATCAAGATCAACCAAATCTCCATGTGTCCCATCGATGCGGTGGCCAATGCCACTTCCGTCTTCTCCAGCCAGAACCTCGGCGCCGGAAAACCGGACCGTATCCGCCGCGGCATGTTCGAAGGCGTACTGGCCGGCGTTGTCTATGGCCTCGTGGCCGGCATTGTCCTCTATTTATTCGGGCATAAGCTGTGTCTGCTCTTTGTAAGCGCGGACAACACAGAGGTGATCTCTCTTGCGTCAAGACTTATGCACTATAATGGCTTCGCTTTCTGGCTGCTGGGCATCCTGACCACCGTCCGTCTGTGTGTGCAGGGACTCGGGTTCCCGGGCAGGGCGGTTTTCTCCGGTGTCATGGAAATGATCGCCCGCGCCGGCGTGGTGTTCCTGCTGGTGCCGTCACTGCACTTTACGGCTGTCTGCATGGCGAACATTTTCGCCTGGGCGTTTGGCGCCCTCTATATCGGGCCTGTCGGCATGCTGACACTGCGGCAGGTGCAGAAGAAGCTGAAGCAGTGAG
>CACZSG010000051.1 GCA_902783665.1 uncultured Lachnospiraceae bacterium
GAGGGACGTTCACCGTGACTCATTTTCAGGCAGCGAGTCAGAGGGACGTTCACCATTGACTCATTCTGGCTGCCCGGCAGCGTCAGCAACGCTGACCTGCCGCAGCCTCGAATGAGTCACCGGTGAACGTCCCTCTGACTCATTTCAATGGACATTTCGACAACGATATGAGAGAATAACAAAAACAAATGGGTTCAAAAGGAGCATGCAGCCACAGAAACCCGGCTGCCCGGACAGGAGGAAGCTGATGCTGAAAATTCTTACAACGATCGACGACATTATGTACTATCCGGTTCTCATTATTGTAATGGCAGCCGCCGGTCTGTATTTTACCTTCCGGACCCGGTTTGTGCAGCTTAGGTTGCTGGGAGAATCCTGTCGGCTGATCATGGAGAAGCCGCAGGACAAGGAACATGTGTCTTCCTTCCAGGCGCTGATGGTTTCGACGGCGTCCCGCGTGGGTACGGGAAATATCGTGGGAGTTTCCACGGCGATCTGCCTGGGAGGGCCGGGTGCCGTGTTCTGGATGTGGCTGATGTGCATCATCGGTGCGGCATCCGCGTTTGTGGAGAGTACCCTTGCACAGATCTTCAAGCAGAAGGACAAGGACGGGGGCTGTTTCGGCGGCCCGGCATACTATATCGAGCATGCGCTCCATGCACCTGTGGTTTCCATCTGCTTCTGCATCTGCCTGATTGCCACCTACGCGGTCGGCTTCAACCTGCTCTGCTCCTATAATCTGCAGTCTACCTTTGCCGCCTACTCTTTTTATGACGCGAAAACAACACCTGTCATTGTGGGAGTGGTCCTGGCGTTGGTCGTGGGATACTGTCTGCTGGGCGGCGGGAAAAAGATCGTGCGTATGACGGAAGTGATCGTTCCGTTCATGGGAATTTCCTATGTGGTGATCAGCCTGGTGGTGATCCTGGCCCATATTACAAACATTCCGACCATGTTTGTCATGATCTTTGAGGATGCTTTCAACTTCAAGGCGATCTTTGGCGGCGTCTCCGGTTCCTGCATGATCTACGGCATCAAGCGCGGCCTCTATTCAAACGAAGCCGGTGTAGGTTCCGCACCGAATGCTTCCGCCTCCGCGAATGTAACGCACCCGGTGAAGCAGGGGCTGGTGCAGACTGTTTCCGTCTATATCGACACCATGCTCTTATGCACGGCCACCGCGCTGATGTGCCTGAGTTCCGGTGTGAACATTTCAGCCGAAGTGAACGGAACGCCTTATGTACAGAATGCCCTCAGCACCGTGTTTGGTTCCCTGGGCCCCATCTTCATCACCATTGCTATGGTGCTGTTCGCGTTTACCACGCTGATCGGAAACCTGTACTATGTGGACAACGCGCTGATCTACCTGAACCATAAGAAAGTTCCGTCAGCGACATTCAATACAGTTTTCAAAGTGCTCTGTGTCATCATCATCTTTCTGGGGAGCATCATTCCTATGGACGCGGCCTGGGCGATGGCGGACATCACCATGGGTCTGATGACCCTGATCAATCTTCCGTGCTGCGTAGCGCTGTTTCCGATTGCTGTCAATGCGCTGAAGGATTATGAAAAACAGAAGAACGCCGGGAAGAATCCGGTCTTTTATTCCGAGAATATCGGGATAGAGAAGGGAAGCCTTAGCTTCTGGGAGTAACCGGATAGAGCGGATCATCGACGGAATGTGTTGGCCGTATCAGAAGGTCAAGTAAGTATTCCGCCGAATGAGATAACGGCACAGCTGGAGAAAAGAGAGAAGCAGACAGACGATGAAAAAGGGACTTATTATGGAAGGCGGTGCCCTGAGAGGCATGTTCACCTGCGGGGTGATCGACGTCTTCCTGGAAGAAAACATTGTTTTTGACGGGGCAGCAGGCATCTCGGCCGGGGCCGCTTTCGGGTGCAATTTCAAATCCCGCCAGATCGGGAGGGCCATCCGGTACAATAAGAAGTACCGCAGTGACCCGAGATACTGCAGTGTCCGCTCCTGGGTGAAAACGGGGGATCTGTTCGGGGTGGAGTTTTGCTATCATGAGCTGCCGGACAGGCTGGACCCCTTTGACCGGGAGACATTCCGGAATAATCCGATGGAGTTCTATGTCGGCGCCACAGATGTGGAGACAGGACACGCGGTCTTTCACAAATGCAGTGACGGCGGTGCCGCGGACATCGAATGGATGCGGGCTTCCGCCTCCATGCCGGTGGTATCAAGGCCTGTGCAGATCGGAAAATATACCCTGCTGGACGGCGGCATTGTGGATCCGGTGCCGTTCAGATACATGGAAAACAGGGGATACGACAGGAACGTCATCATTCTGACGCAGCCGCTGGGTTACAGAAAACCGAAAAGTTCCCCGGCCATGCAGACTCTGCTGAAGAAATATCCGGCCGTGGCAAAGGCCATGGCTGTAAGGCACATCAGATATAACCGGCAGATGGACGAGATCCGCGAAAGAGAGCTGGCGGGAAAGGTGCTCGTCATCCGGCCACCCCAGGCGCTTGGCATCAGCCGCACCGAAAAGGACCCGGCCGAACTGGAACGGGTGTACCAGACAGGCAGGGCCGAGGGAAAGAAACAGCTGGAAAGAGTCAGGAAATTTCTGGAAGACATGGAGGCTTGACTGCCATTTCTTCAGAGGTTTGTTGAAAAATATGAAGGGGCAGAAATGGAATTCATAAAGACTGCCCAGATTGATATGTCGGAAAAAGTGTATTGAAAACACATTTTTTCGTCGGAAAAAAATGTGTTCCCAATACACTTTTTCGCCGGAAAGACCAGTTGGGATGTTAAAAAGGGGAAATACTATATGCGCCAGACTCTGATCAGCCAGCTTACCAACTATAAACCTTATAACGAACAGGAAGAGCGGGACCGGGAAACCATTCTGCAACTGCTGAAAACGCAGGAAGATATTTTCCTCCGTGAAAACCTGGTCGCTCATATGACAGCCTCCGCCTGGGTGCAGGATTTTGAACATCAGCACATTCTGATGGCCTATCACAATCTGTACCAGTCCTGGGCCTGGCTTGGCGGACATGCGGATGGAAACGAAGATCTGCTGCAGGTCGCACTGAAAGAGGTGCGGGAAGAAAGCGGGATCCGGAATGTGCGGCCTGTGACGGACCAGATCTTCTCCGTGGAAGTGCTTACCGTGGACGGCCATGAAAAGAAAGGCGTCTACGTGCCGTCGCACCTGCACCTGAATGTAACCTATCTGCTGGAGGCGGACCGGGCGGAAACCGTCCGTGTGAAGGCGGATGAGAACAGCGCGGTGGGATGGTTCACGCCGCAGGAAGCCGTGGAGAAATCCTGCGAGTCGTGGTTTCAGACGCGAATCTACAGTAAACTGAATGCGAAAGTGGGACAATAGGGACGTTCGCCTCTGTCCCATTCAGGCAACGGGCCGGAACCTTGAATGGGACAGAGGCGAACGTCCCTATTGTCCCACCCCTGCTGTATTGACTAATATGCCAGAAAAGCGATATCTTTATTTAGTAAAGCAGATATCAGGAGAGCATGACAAATGAAAAACACACTAAACTCATTCTATGAAAAGCATCCGCGCCTTTTTTCCATGATAGCCTTCTTTCTTGTTGTCGGTATATTCAGAGCGGGCAAATTTTACCTCTCAGACCAGTATGATGAATCCAGGTTTTCGCAGTTAAGGTTTGACAAAAACATGCCGGATACAGGAGAATATATAGAGGAGAGTGTTTTTTCCCGCCCTTATCAGAGGGAAGACTATTACGGCAGCCATCTGGTGCTTGATGTGATGCCGGGTACAGCGAAGGAAGCAAGAGGTGTATACTGGTATCCGGCAGCAGAATACCGGGAAAGCAACTTAAAATACCTGCTTTATTCAGAAGAACCGCTTTCCGAGGAAACACAGAAAAAATACATGACGGCTGACTGTCTGATTACAGGACATTATTCAGTCCCGACAGGACAGGCAATCCGTGTAGCCAGTGGAGGATTTGTTCTTGAAATCCTGACGTTGAGGGAAGCAGAACGAGAGAATGAACTCCATACAGAGTACGAGACGGAAGCTGTAATGCCTGCAGCACCCTGACCGCATAAGAAAAGGAATACTGAAATGAAAAAGTACAAAATAGCAGTGATCCCCGGCGACGGAATAGGCCCGGAAGTGATGCGGGAGAGCGTCAGAGTGCTGGAACAGATCGCCGCGACTGACGGCCGTTTCTGCTTCGATTTCACCTGGTTTCCCTGGGGATGCGAGTATTACCTGAAAAACGGCGAGATGATGCCGGCTGACGGCATTCAGACCCTCAGCAGCTTCGATGCCATCCTTCTGGGTGCCGTGGGCTATCCAGGCGTGCCGGACCATGTCTCCCTGAGAGACCTCCTGATCCGCATCCGCCACGACTTTGACGAGTACATCAACCTGCGCCCAGTGAAGCTTCTGCACGGGGCCATCTGCCCGCTGGAAGGCGTCCGCCCCGAAGATATAGATATGATCTTCGTGCGGGAGAACAGCGAGGGAGAATACAGCGGGCAAGGCGCCTGGCTGTACAAGGATACTCCTCAGGAAGTGGTGATCCAGGACAGCGTCTTTTCCAGAAAAGGGACGGAGCGCGTCATCCGTTACGCCTATGAACTGGCCCGTAAGGAGAAGAAAACACTGACCAGTATCTCCAAGGGCAACGCCCTGAACTATTCCATGGTCTTCTGGGACCAGATTTTCAAGGAGGTCGGCAGGGAGTATCCGGATGTGGAAACCCATTCCCTTCTGGTGGACGCGGCGTCCATGTTCATGGTAAAGGATCCGAAACGGTTCCAGGTCGTGGTGACCTCCAACCTGTTCGGTGACATTCTGACGGACCTGGGAGCGGCCATTGCCGGCGGTATGGGCCTGGCAGCAGGCGCGAACCTGAACCCGGAGAAAGCATTCCCGTCCATGTTCGAGCCGATTCACGGTTCGGCACCGGATATTGCAGGGAAAGGCATCGCCAATCCGCTGGCCTCCATCTGGGCGGTCTCGCAGTTGATGGACTTCCTGGGGTATGAAGAATGGGGAGAAAGAATTATTCAGGCAATTGAAAAACAGCTGGTCGCAAAAGAGGGCCTGACCCCGGACCAGGGAGGGACGGCAAGTACGGAGGAGTGTACGGAGACTCTGTTAAGGTATTTGCTGAACAAATGAAATGCTGAGAATTGAAAAATAATGTAAACCGCGCATTCGGAACCTGTTTCCGGGTGCGCTTTTCTTTTTGCCTTGAGGAACAATATTCAGAGCGACGCGAGAAGAGGTGGAAGGAGACCGGAAGCCCCTGCGAACCCCTGCAAACGCTTGTTCTGTCGAGATTTTTGTACATATGGATGATGTATACTTACATTACAAACATGAAAGTAACAGGAAAATTCCCTTCATGTTAACGGCAGAAAACCCAAAGAGAACATTTTGTTTTGTACAGCGCAGGAAAAAATTTTTAGGAGGAAAAAGATGAAAAGATATTTTATCGAAGAAGCGAAATGCGGAATCACGGAAGGCGGAGTAGGAATTGGACCGGTACCCGGAAATGTAGTTGTATCACTGAAATTCCAGGACGGAACCAGAACGCAATGGCTGAACGTTGTAGAGGTTGATGGTATTCCGAATGTCTATTTATCCGATGAGGACATTTTTGACCCAATATTGGCGGAAGACCTGGATGATGAAGACTTTACGGAATATATGCTCGACCATTATATTACCGAATTTGAAGGCATTGTCTTTGATACAGACTATGAAGCTACTTTTGAAAGTATTTCGGAAAATCCGGACAATCCTGCTGTCCCGCTGATCCGCTGTATAATTGCATTGGTAAGATGCTCCATGGACGAGACGGAGGAACTTATTCAAATGATGTCCGGGAAATATGCGGATGAAGTTGAAATTCCTGTAAGTGATGTTGAGGAGGAGTATCTGGAAGACTACGAGAACGAATAATGATATGTCGCTGTCCCGGCGACCACTTCAAAAGGCTTCTTTTGTAAACTTGGATATAGGACCATTCATATGGAAAGGAGAGAAAACTACGGTGTACATGCCGGATTACGAAATGGTTCCGTAACCCATCAATTTGTTTACACATGGAAACCACACGCTTACACATCGTAAGCGGGCCTATTGAAAAGGATTTTTCCGATTGCTACACTTTAATGCATAGGAAAATCGGAGGGAATATGAGAGGAGATAATATAAAAATTATGGGGTTGGACGAGACTGACAACAGGATCGTCAAAATGCTTCGGGAAAACGCCAGACTGACCTACTCAGAAATTGGAGCGGAAATCGGTATTTCCCGGGTGGCGGCAAAACACCGCATTGAACAGCTGGAGAAGGACGGCATCATCCGGGGCTATCATGCTGAAATAGACCTGCGGTCCATGCCGAAGGGGATCCGGTTTACGCTGGATATAGAGGCGGACCCTGCCTACTATTCCAATGTAATTGAAACACTGGCGGCCAGCAGCATGCTGCATGAAATCTACGGCACTTCCGGGAAGAGCCACATTCATGTGATGGGCGTGTCCCCCAACAGTGAGACCCTGGGAAGCTACGCCAACTATCTGTACCGCACCACAAAAGGCGTGCGGGA
>CACZSG010000052.1 GCA_902783665.1 uncultured Lachnospiraceae bacterium
GATACCATGGTGGAAAAATTCCCGGACCAGCTGGCCATCAAATTCACCACGCTGGACTACACCCGCACCTACAGCCAGTTCAGGGACGACGTGGACGAGTACGCCAGAGTGCTGATCTCCCTTGGCGTCCGGGCAGGAAGCAAGGTGACCATCTGGGCCACCAACGTGCCGCAGTGGTTCCTTACCTTCTGGGCTACCACCAAGATCGGCGCGGTCCTGGTGACCATGAACACGGCCTACAAGATCCACGAGGCGGAGTATCTTCTGCGCCAGTCGGACACCCACACGCTGGTGATGATCGATGGCTACCGCGACTCCAACTACATGGAGATCATCAATGAGCTGTGCCCGGAACTGAAGGACAACAAGCCCGGACAGCCGCTTCACGCGAAGCGTCTTCCGTTCCTCAGGAACGTCATCACCGTGGGCTTCCGCATGCCCGGCGCGCTGACCTGGGAGGATTCCCTGGAATATGCCGCCCGCACGCCCGTGGAAGAAGTACGGCGCATGGCGGCAGCCGTGGACGTGAACGATGTCTGCAACATGCAGTACACCTCCGGCACCACCGGCTTCCCCAAAGGGGTCATGCTGACCCACTACAACATTGTCAATGACGGAAAGTGCATCGGAGACGGCATGGATCTTTCCACCGCGGACCGCATGATGATCCAGGTGCCCATGTTCCACTGCTTCGGCATGGTGCTGGCCATGACGGCCACCATGACCCACGGCGGGACCATCCTACCCATCCCGTACTTCTCGCCGAAGTCCTCGCTGGCCTGCATCCATCATGAACATATCACGGCGTTCCACGGCGTGCCCACCATGTTCATTGCCATGCTGTCCCACCCGGATTTCGAAAAGACGGATTTCAGCTACATGCGGACGGGCATTATGGCCGGAAGCCCCTGTCCCATCGCCGTGATGCGCGATGTGGTGGAAAAAATGCACATGCCGGAGATCGTCATTGTGTACGGCCAGACGGAGGCCTCCCCGGGCTGCACCATGAGCAAGACCACGGATTCCCTGGAGGTGCGCGTGACCACCGTAGGAAGCGCCTTCCCGGAGGTGGAGTGCAAGATCGTGGACCCGGAGACCGGCGAAGACTGCCCGGACGAGGTGATCGGAGAGTTCGTGGCCCGCGGCTACAATATCATGAAGGGCTACTACAAGATGCCCAGAGCGACGGCGGCCGCCATCGACAAGGACGGCTGGCTGCATACGGGTGACCTGGCCTGCCGGACACCGGAAGGCAACTACCGGATCACGGGACGTCTGAAAGACATGATCATCCGCGGCGGCGAGAATATCTATCCGAAGGAGATCGAGGAATTCATCTATACGCACCCGAAGGTGAGCGACGTGCAGGTGATCGGCGTTCCTGACAAGGCGATGGGCGAGGAGATCATGGCCTGCATCATCCTGAAGGAAGGCGAGGAGATGACGGTGGAAGAGATGAAGAAGTACGTGCTGGACCACATGGCCAAGCACAAAGTGCCGAAGTATATCGACTTCGTAACCGGATTCCCCATGAACGACGCAGGAAAGATCCAGAAATATAAGATGCGTGAGCAGGCGATCGAAAAGCTGGGACTGCAGGCGGACGCCAGCATCGAGACAGCATAAAAGCCTGCGGGCAGGACTTGCAGTTTCAGACCTGACAATCATTTACAGCCGGCCGGTCCTTTTCAGGTGACAGGCCGGCTGTTTTGGAGAACTCACATGCAATACATCATAGACAGCCACTGTCATATCTATCCCACCGGTATCGCCCGCAAGGCGGTGAAGGCCATCGACACGTTCTACGACGGGCTTCCGGCGGATCCCTATGACGGCACGGCGGAAACGCTGGCCAGGACAGGAAGAGAGAGCGGGATCTCCCATTTTATCGTACATTCCGTGGCGACAAAACCTGAACAGGTGTCCCACATCAATCAGTTTCTGGCGGAAGCCGTCAGTGCTTCGGGCGGACGCTTCACGGGCCTTGGGACCATGCATCCGGACGCCCGCTCCCTCAGAAAAGACCTGGAAGAGCTCTGCGCGCTTGGACTGAAGGGCGTAAAGCTGCATCCGGACATTCAGAAATACTTTGCCAACAGCACGGGCGCGATGAAAATATTTGAGCTTTGTGAAGACAAAGGCATTCCGGTACTTGTGCATACGGGAGATTTCCGTTATGATTATTCCAATCCGAACCGGGTGGCGGAGGTCCTGAGGACCTTCCCGAAGCTGAAGTTCATAGGCGCGCACCTGGGCGGGTGGAGCGTCTGGAAGGACGCGCTGCGCGTGCTGCCGGATTATCCGAACATCCTGGTGGACACGTCCTCCTCCTCTTTCTGGCTGAAGAAGGAGGAAATGAAGGAGATCATCCGGGCCTACGGTTCCGAAAGGGTGATGTTCGGAACGGATTATCCCATGTGGTCCCAGGACCGGGAGATCAGTTTCCTGAACAGCCTGGACCTTTCCGGGGATGAGCTTGAAGACATATACTGGCGTACCTGTAAAAACCTGTATGACATAACACTTGAATGACGCAACAACGCAGAGGTAGGACAAAATGAGCGAGAAAAACAAGACTTTTGTGACCGTGGACGGAAATGAGGCAGCCGCCTATATCGCCTACGCGTTCACCGAAATTGCGGCAATCTATCCCATCACCCCGTCATCGCCGATGGCTGGAAAGACCGACGTCTGGGCGGCAAAGGGGAAAAAGAATGTATTCGGCCAGAGCGTACAGCTGGTGGAGATGCAGTCGGAGGCCGGCGCCATCGCGGCAGCCCACGGCGCCCTGCAGACCGGCGCGCTGGCCACAAGCTACACTTCCTCCCAGGGCCTGATGCTGATGCTTCCCGTGATGCACAGGATCGCGGGGGAACGGCTTCCCGGCGTGCTTCATGTGGCATCCCGCACCGTGGGAACCCATGCCCTGTCCATCTTCGGGGATCATTCTGATGTGATGAACTGCCGGCAGACCGGGTTCGCCCTGCTGTCCACCGGCAGCGTCCAGGAAGTCATGGACCTGGCCGGCGTGGCGCATCTCTCGGCTATCCGGGGCAGAGTTCCCTTCCTGCATTTCTTTGACGGATTCAGGACCTCCCACGAGATCACCAAGGTGGAGCAGATGGATTACGAGGACCTGAAAGGCCTGATCGATCAGGATGCCCTGGCGTCCTTCCGCGCCCACGCGCTGAATCCGGAGCATCCGATGCTGCGGGCCACGGTGCAGAATTCGGACATCTACTTCCAGGTGCGCGAGGCCAACAATACGGCCTACACCAGCCTTCCGGACATTGTGGAAGACTACATGGGCCAGATCGGCCGTATCACCGGAAGAGAATATCATCTGTTCAACTACTACGGCGCGCCGGATGCGGAGCGTGTCATCATCGCCATGGGATCGGTCAGCGGATGCGTGCAGGAGGTGGTGGATCACCTGAACGCGAAAGGCGAAAAGGTCGGCTTTATCCAGGTCCATCTGTTCCGTCCCTTCGACATCAGCCGTTTTACAGCCGCTATTCCCGCATCCTGCAGAAGGATCGCCGTGCTTGACCGCACAAAGGAGATGGGAAGCGCCGGAGAGCCGTTGTACCAGGATGTGTGCACGGCGCTTCGCGGACGCAGTGACCTGACGGTGGTGGGCGGACGTTACGGCCTTTCCTCCAAGGACACCACCCCGGCCCAGATCGCGGCGGTGTTCGAAAATCTGAAAAAGGAAGAGCCGGTCAACAGCTTTACCATCGGCATCGTTGACGATGTGACCCACCTTTCCCTGCCGGAGGAAGGCACCCTCTATCCGGAGACGGACGGCGTGGTGAACTGCAAATTCTGGGGTCTTGGCAGCGACGGCACCGTCGGCGCCAACAAGAATACAGTGGAGATCATCAACAGCCATACCCCTAAATATGCACAGGCCTACTTCGAGTACGACGCCAAGAAATCCTACGGCGTGACGAAGAGCCATCTGCGCTTCGGCGACAGGCCCATCCGCTCCTCCTATTTCGTGAAGCATGCGGACTTTGTGGCCTGCCATAATCAGACCTACATTGAAAAATTCTATATTGCAGAGGAAGTAAAGCCCGGCGGGATCCTGCTCCTGAACACCCAGTGGACGCCGCAGGAGCTGGAGCAGCATCTGCCGGCCCGCACCAGAAGAGAGATCGCGAAAAAGAACCTGCAGTTCTATACCATCGACGCCGTGAAGATCGCCGGTGAACTGGGCCTGGGCAACCATTTCAACATGGTGCTGCAGTCCGCCTTCTTCCACCTGATGCCCATCATCCCCGTGGAGGAAGCGGTCGGCTACATGAAGGCCGCCGCCGCGAAGACTTATTTCGCCAAGGGTGAAGAGGTGGTCAACAAGAACCTGGCCGCCATCGACGCAGGCGAAAAGGGACTGGTGAAAGTGGAAGTGCCCGCCTCCTGGCTGGAAGCAGCGGACGCGGCGGAACCGGCCAGGGATGTGCCGGAAGTGGTCACGAAGATCCTGGATCCCATCAACCTGCAGAAGGGAGACGACCTTCCGGTATCCGCATTCGCCGGATACGAGGACGGCGTGATGGACATGGGCCTCACTGCCTATGAGAAGCGCGGCATCGCCACCTTCGTCCCGGTATGGGATTCCTCGAAATGTCTGCAGTGCAACAAGTGCAGCTATGTCTGTCCGCATGCGGTCATCCGCCCGTTCCTGCTCTCGCAGGAGGAAAAGGCAGCCGCTCCGGAAGGCATGCAGATGGTACCTGCAAAAGGAAAGCAGGCGGAAGGCCTGTTCTACAGCCTGCAGGTCAGCGCGCTGGACTGCACGGGCTGCGGCAGCTGTGTCAACTGCTGTCCGGCTAAGGAAAAAGCCATCAC
Source organism: uncultured Lachnospiraceae bacterium (assembly GCA_902783665.1). Lineage (GTDB taxonomy): Bacteria > Bacillota > Clostridia > Lachnospirales > Lachnospiraceae > Choladousia. Next base: position 4,852 of record CACZSG010000052.1, read on the forward strand.
CATGACCCCGGCCGCGGAGGTTCCGGCGGATCTTCCGGTATGGGAGTACGCGCTTTCCCTTTCCGACAAGGGAGATGTCTTTGACCCGTACACCGTGAAGGGCAGCCAGTTCCGGCAGCCTCTTCTGGAGTTCTCGGCCGCCTGCGCTGGCTGCGGAGAGACTCCGTATGCGAAGCTGCTGACCCAGTTGTACGGCGACCGGATCTACTGGGCCAATGCCACCGGCTGTTCGCAGGCCTGGGGCGCCGCAATGCCCGGTATTCCCTACACGGTGAACAGGAAAGGACACGGGCCTGCCTGGTCCAACTCCTTGTTCGAGAACAATGCCGAGTTCAGCCTTGGCATGCTGCTGTCGGTACGCCAGCAGCGGGAGGCAGAGAAGGCCCGCGTGGAAGCCTACAGGGATTCCTGCCCGGACGAGGCCGTGAAAGCGGCAGCCGAAGCCTGGCTGGCCTCCTATGACGATTTCGAAGCTTCCGCTGCGGCTGCAGAAGCCCTGGCAGCGGTCCTTGAAAAACAGGATGATGCCGCGGCGAAGGAGATCCTTCAGTACCGCGACCAGCTGGCCAAGAAGACCTTCTGGATGTACGGCGGAGACGGCTGGGCCTACGATATCGGATTCGGCGGTCTGGACCACGTGCTGGCAAGCGGGGAGAACCTGAATGTGCTGATCGTGGATACGGAAGTTTATTCCAATACAGGCGGCCAGTCCTCCAAGGCGACACCCATCGGCGCGGTGGCCCAGTTTACCGCGGCCGGAAAGAAGCGCCCGAAGAAGGAACTCGGGCAGATGCTGATGACCTACGGAAACGTATATGTGGCCTCCGTTGCCATGGGCGCCGACAATGCCCAGCTGCTGAAGGCCGTCCGCGAGGCGGAAGCGTTCAACGGGCCCAGTGTCATCATCGCCTACGCTCCCTGCCAGTCCCACGGCCTGAAATGCGGTATGGCAAAGGTACAGGACGAGATGAAGCGTGCCGTGGATTCCGGATACTGGAACCTGTACCGCTACAATCCGCAGGCAGAGCAGAAGTTCACTCTGGACAGCAGAGAACCTTCCATGGATTACGAGACTTTCCTGGACGGGGAAGTGCGCTATGCTTCCCTGCGCCGTACCTTCCCGGACAACGCGCAGACGCTGTTCGCCGAAGGCGCGAAGCTTGCGAAGGCAAGATACGAAGAACTTAAGAACCGGAACTGCAAATAGGGACTTTCTGATCCTCAGCATGTACGGCGGCCTGTTCCTGTTTTCTGAACCTGTCATGTTCAGCCGGCATATAATAATCATTTGATAAGATAGTCAGTAAAGGAGTTCAGTATGAC
>CACZSG010000053.1 GCA_902783665.1 uncultured Lachnospiraceae bacterium
AAAAAAAGGGAGGCTCCCCGTGGTATGCCTCCCTTATGTATCTGTTTCCTGTGAAGCTTACTCACCCATTTCCTGGATCATCTTCTGAGCTGCGCGCTCGGAATCATAATCCTCGGATTTTGCTTCCTGATATCCATTGTGTGAGTAAATAGCGATCACTTCTTTTCCCTCATCAGTATTGCCGATGTTGATGAAAGCCTGTGTGATGGCAGCCTTCAGATCTGCATCCTGCATGTTCGGGGAAACGGTGGAAACACTGATCGTATCATTGTAGATGCCCGGGGTTACGCCGATCACGTCGGTGTCATCCCAGATGGAATTCTCCATGCCGTACTCTTCGTTCCATTTGTCCACATAGTCGCGGCGTCCGTCTGCGTATACGCAGAGAACATCCACCTGGCCGGAAGCCAGACGGGCAAAGGCTGTTCCGTAGGAATCGGAAAGAGCTGCATGTGAAAGTTCGGTGATGTTGTGTCCGTAGTGCTCGGAAAGCCACAGGGACGGATAGATGTAACCTGCGGGAGAGGTAGAGCTCATGACGCTCCAGTTGGCGCTGTCAAGATCTTCCCATGTAAGTTCTTCACCTGCGTTCACTTTGTCTGCAAGTTCGCGGCCTTTCTCAGACGGGCCTGCGATCATAAGAGCGCGGTAGAAAGTAACCTGGTTCTCTGAAGCTTCCGTCGGCTTCTGATCGTTCCAGTCCTTGGGGCTGTCAGAATCGATGGAAAGACCGTTTCTGGTAGCAGTCAGGATTACTTCGCATCCGTCATCGTAAAGAACATAGGTGCCGCCCGGGATAACACCGATATCGACCGTACCGGAAACCAGAGCCTGACCTACTGCGTCAAAGCTTGTACCTACAGAAATTTCCACTGCTCCTACATCATAACCAAGGTTTGCAAGTTCTCCCTGAAGCATGCCTTCCAGGGGTTCCGTAGCTGTGATGATCTCATCCGGTTCACGGGAAGGAACGAACTGGACAGTCAGTTTGTCCACTTTCTTGTTTTCCGCCATGGCCGTTGTACATGCAAGTGCGGAAAAAACAACTGCTACTGCGATTGCTGCTGCTCTCTTCATAACAATCCTCCGTCTTTATTGATATTATTGTTAAAGCTTTTACATTATAATTGAAATAGCCTCGGATAGCAAGGAAAAAATCAGATGCCGGAAAGGATATGCATGTTTCTCACCTTGCCGTCCGCTATGGAATCGTTCACGGAATAGGCATGTTTTTCCAGATCCCCGCAGACAGCCTTTGTCAGGTCCTGTTCCGCCAGTTCCTCGATCACGTCGGAAGCGATCCCCTCCATGACATCTGCTTTTTCCCTGACCATTGCCTCCCCGTTGTCCGTTGTCAGCAGGAATTCCAGCAGTTCCGCCTCCAGCGAGAGTTTCGGGAGCGCCCGCAGCGCCCGGAAGCACCATTTATAGTAGGGCTGGTAGCGGCGGTTCAGCAGGAACAGGACATTGATCGTGCTTCTTACAAACTCTGTGACCGCCAGCTGCGCAGCGGCTTCCTCCCCGTGCGCGATGCACCTGAGGTAATTGTACTGACCGGACTGGGCCATCAGAAGAAGGCCGCCGGCCAGTTTCTTTTTCCGGATATCTTCCGGATAGAAAGACAGTTCCTCCCGTCTCCGGGTCACTTCCCCGTATCCGTCATAAAAGATCTCCCCGTTCACGGCCTCGGCAAGCGCGTATTCCGGAACAGACAGCCACTGTCCGGCCGTCAGGGAAGAACTGCTGCCCGTGTGTCCCAGAAAAAATTCTTCCGTACGAAGCACGCCTTTACGGGCACCGCCTGCAGGCTGCATCAGGGAACGTTTCAGGCCGCAGAACTCTTTGGGCAGGGAAGCGTACGCCCTTTCAAGCAGAAAGGCAGTCCTTCTGTCCACCAGGTCCTCGCCCGGCAGGAAAATACAGAACCCGGGCTCAAAATCATGGTCCCTGGATATCTCATCATCATAACCGAAGCATTCCGATCCGCTGCCGCAGAGGCCTGCAGCCAGAAAAGGCATGACCTGCGGGAACTTCTCCTCCAGCATGGGCTTTCCGTATGATTCGTAATAGGCTCTGGCCAGATCCAGTCCTTTCATCTGCTTCTCCATCCTCCTCCTTTTTATGATTCCTTTACGATACCTTCACGGATCTGCTCCGCGGTCTCCTTCAGGTTCTGGGCTGTCAGGAAATATCCGTAATACTCGAAGACCGGCGCGCACTTTTCGCACACGAAAGCATAATAGCCGTCCTTTGGGGCGTCAGTTCCGTTCAGAAGCGCCTCCGCCCTGTCAAGGAATTCATAGATCTGCTGCTCGCCTTTCTCCATGCCGCTGTCCGCCGCGACGGTATCCGCCATGTTCAGATATGTGATGGCCTGCTCCAGGCTGCCGCCCGGTTCCTGCTCCATCACAGCCAGGGCTTTCCTGTTATATTCCATTGCCTCGGTGTACCGCTTCAGCGCCGTGCACGCCAGCGCCATATTGTTGTACAGCCCGCCCAGAAGGTCGGCCCTTGTTTTCGGATCCGCTTCGTAGACTGCCTTTGCCCTGCTGAAGAGTTCCATGGCACGGCTGTACTCACCGAATGCCGTACAGGCGGTCGCCGCATTAACGTAGGTGGTTCCGCCGCTCACCGACTTTTCAAAGCCCAGCGGTCTTAAAAGCGCCAGCGCCTTCTCCGCATGTCCCAGTGCTTCCTCCCGGTTACCTGTTTTCCGGTAAAAGCCTGCCATCTCATTATGGATCATCAGCTCGCCCCGGCGGTCGCCTTCCATTTCCGCTTCCTGCAGCCAGTATTTCAGATGCCTCTCGGCTCCCGGAACATCACGCCTGGCCATATAGTCGTCCAGCTTCTGCAGTACACGCTGCTGCGGGATCATGCGGATCTTCCGTTCATCCGGGGAGTCCATATTCAGAAGACACTGCGGTTCTTCATAATCCTCCGGTCTCAGCGTTCCCTGGTTCTTTTCCCGGTCCATCTCCCAGCCTCCTGTATCATCACTTTCATATTGTACTTTTCGTATCAGCTGCGGGAGAGAGGATCACCCACGCTCTCCCTGATCTCCAGCGCACCGGGAAGGATCTCGTAATGCGCCTCATCCATCGGGATCAGTTCCCCGTCTACGTCCAGCGTCATCCCCGGACAGCGGACCGTCAGTTCCGTGCAGCGCCATTCGTGAACCAGAGGCAGGTCCGTATGTTTTCCCGCCACAAATTTTCCCAGCAGCCTGGGAACAGCCCATTTGCTCATCTGGTCCGCAACGACAACGTCAAACAGCCCGTCGTCAATGACAGCGTGCGGCACTGCCTTCATTCCGCCGCCTATATAACTTCCGTTTCCCACAGAAAAGATGGTGACCTGCTTCCGGACAGTTTTTCCTTCAGCTGTCATTTCGACCGTCAGAGGCCTGAACTGGCGCAGGGCGGCAAATATTCCCAGCAGATAAGGCAGAAGTCCGCTCCCGAACTTCTTGAAACGGGCTGCCTGCCGCAGTACTTCCACGTCAAATCCGCTTCCGGAAACATTCAGAAAGCACCGGTCGTTCACCCGCCCCACATCGATCAGCCTGGGCTTTCCGTCAAGCTGCGCGAGGAACGCTTCCGCAGGGTTCTTCGGCAGATGGAGCATTTTCACAAAATCATTGCCGGTCCCGCAGGGAACAAAATAGAGGACGGCGCTTCTTCCGGCCAGACCGTCCACGATCTCCGAAAAAGTACCGTCACCGCCTACCCCGACGATCTCACGTTCCCCGTTCCGAATCGCTTCCCCGGCCAGATCAGCTGCGTAACCCGGCCTGGTGGTCGTGCAGACCTCGAAAGACATCTTTCTTTTTTCCAGAATGGAGATGACTTGTGCAAGCGCCGCGGCTCCGGCGCCGTTTCCCGATGTCTCATTGGCAATAATGCGCATATTCCCGGTGTTCCTTTCTGAAAGCCGCAGCAGCCATCTGGTACTGGTCCCTGTGGCGTACTTCCGTCAGGCCTTTCGGATACGCAATGCACCCGTTCCCGGCCTGCGGATCATTAAAATAATAATTCTGTTCATCATACCCCACAAGGAGCATGCAGTGTTCGTTTGAGATCCAGGTAAACCAGGTCCTGCCGTCTTCCAGCATCCAGGAAGGTCCGGCAACCGGTTCTTTCATTTTGGTACAGGTCCAGAAGATGACGGGAAGCCCCCGGTCCAGATACCGGCTGCAGAGTTCCTCCATCGGTACGCCTGTCAGATCTTCCGCCTGCCAGACAGGCTCCGGGCCGGAAGAAACATCCAGAAAAAAGGAAGTCAGCGCTTTTACGATGACCGCTGCGTAGCAGCCCATGGCATCCGGATCATACGGGCTTCCAGCAAAAGCTATTGCGGGATCCGGACCGGTGAGAACTCCCTCCTTTTCAGAAAAAGGACGGCAGGGCAGATAGTTCCGGATAAAATCATCCACAGATATATCAAAACCCAGATGACGCAGCAGCATGACTGCTGAAACACTTTCGCATCCTGTCGGCCAGGCCCTGGTCTGGTCTATCCAGGGAATCTGAAGGATCTTCTTTTTGCTCATGGCCCTCCAAAAAAAATCAAATTATCGTCCTGTCTTCTGCGCCTGTGCCTGTACAGCCGTGATCGCGGCCGTGGCAACGATGTCCTGCACACTGCACCCGCGCGAAAGATCGTTGCAGGGTCTGTCCAGCCCCTGCAGTACAGCGTATGCCTGCGCCCCTGCCAGTCTCTGCGCGATCTTGTAGCCAATATTTCCCGCCTGAAGGTCCGGAAAGACAAGTACATTCGCCCTTCCCGCCGAAGGGCTGTCCCCGGCTTTTGCCCTGCCGATCTCCGGCACAAGGGCGGCGTCCAGCTGCAGCTCCCCGTCCAGCAGAAGGTCCGGGGCCAGCTGATGCGCCATCTGCGCCGCCTCCCTGACCTTGCTTACAAGCGGGTGTTCCGCGCTGCCCTTCGTGGAAAATGAAAGAAGCGCCACGCGCGGTTCTTTGATACCGCACAGCTGCCGGGCTGTCTCCGCGGCAGATACCGCGATATGCGCCAGCTCCTCCGCCGTCGGGCAGGGAATGACCACACAGTCCGAAAATACCAGCAGACCGTCCTCTCCGATCCGAGTATCCGGGAAATCCATCAGCAGACAGGATGACACCACTTTGGTACCGGGCTTTGTCCGGATGATCTGCAGAGCCGGCCGCAGCATATCGCCGGTCGTATGCACCGCTCCTGAGACCAGGCCGTCCGCATCCCCTGTCTTGACCATCATAATGCCGTAATACATGGCATCTTTTACAAGAGCGGCAGCCTTTTCCGGTGTCACTCCCTTATTCTTCCGAAGTTCATAAAGAAGTGCCGCATATTTCTCCGCTTTCCCGCTGTTTTCAGGGTCGATCATCTCCAGTCCTTCCGTATCAGTTGCGGAGGATCCGGCCATCTCCCTGATCTTATCGGGGTTCCCCAGAAGCACGGGCCGTGCGATCCCCTGTTTCTGAAGGATCACCGCGGCCTGTATGGTTCTGGTTTCCTCCCCCTCCGGAAGAACAATCGTTTTTATATCCCTGCATGCTCTTTCGGTAATTTTCTCCAGAATGCCCATCTTCCAGTCTCCTTCTCCAGCTTATTGTCTGTCCATTCATTCCATGCACAACTGCATGCAGATCACTGTCTGCAGATTCATTCCGTGCACAGCTGTATATACCTCACGGCCTACAGATCCATTCCTTCAAATCCGGACCACACGGGTTTTCCCTGATAAGTCAGGATCTTTTCCTGTCCTCGAAGTGCCCTCAGCACCGGATAGGCCAGCGCCTCCTGCTCCATCTCGCCCGGATAGACGCTTATAGGCGCGATCCATTCGCAGCGTTTTCTGATTCCTTCTATAATATCGTCAAAACGCATCAGACCGCCCGTCAGCAGGATACCGTCCACCTTCCCGCAAAGGACCGTGCTCATTTCTCCGACCAGCTTGCAGATCTGATAGATCATGGCGTTCCAGACCAGGACCGCCTTCGGGTCCCCGTCTTCCTTCATCTGATGCACCGCGTCGGAATCCGCCGTTCCGAACAGGCTGACAAAACCGCCGGACCGTGTCATCAGCAGCCTGACATCTTCCAGGGAATGGGACTCGGCATAATCCAGCAGAGCAGGGATGGGAACACTTCCGGCCCTGGTCGGTGAAAACGGGCCTTCCCCGTCCGCCCCCATGTTGCCGTCGATCATCCGGCCATGCTCATGGGCGCTGCAGGTGATTCCCCCGTCGATATGGCAGACGATGAACCTGCAGTCCTCATACTTTTTCCCCATGGAAGCAGCATGATATCCGGCCACCGCCTTCTGGTTCAGTACATGGGAATGGGAGGTCCGGTAAATCCCTTTGATCCCGGTGACCCGGGCATAATCACAGAATTCATCCACATTGGTGGGGTTCAGGGTAAAGGCTTCCCGCCCGAACTCCCGGGCAAATTTCCAGGCCAGCATGACGCCGAGCTTGGCGGGATGCTCGCTTCCTCCCACGGCCGCCACGGTATCATCATACAGTTTGCGGTCGACGCGGGTAACACCGGAAGGCTGTGAATAAGCGCTGCCTCCGCGTCCCACATAGACATCGATCGTCTCGGGGTCCACCCCGTGTTCCTTCAGCATGTCCAGAATGACCTGATAACGAAACGGAACCTGCAGATTCACGTGCGCAAACTGCAGCAGCTGCGGTGCATCGTGAAAAAGACTTTCTTCAAATACCAGTGTTTCATTTTCAAAAAGGCTGACTTTGGTGGAAGTAGAACCCGGATTGATCACCAGGATCTTCCATATTTTTTCCTGTACTGACATTTATATATCCCTCATGGTTCAGATTTATTATTGTATATCCCGGAATTGATCCGGAAACAGATTGTCTATGATTCCTGTGCATGATCCTTCAGCGGCAGAGAGAACTGTGTCTCATACAGTTCCTGATAAGTTCCACCCGCATTCACCAGATCCTCATGGGTCCCTTCTTCCACGATCCTGCCATCCCGGACCACATAGATCCTGTCCGCTGCCAGAATGGTAGACAGCCGGTGCGCGATCAGGATGCTGGTCCGGTTCCGGATCAGCGGATCAATGGCGTCCTGTATCAGTTTTTCGGAAACAGAATCCAGGGCCGAAGTCGCTTCGTCAAAGATCAGCAGGGAAGGGTCCTTCAGCAGTACCCTGGCAATCGAGAGCCGCTGCTTTTCACCGCCGGACAGTTTCAGGCCCCTGTTTCCCACCATAGTGTCAAACCCCTCCGGCTGCTGCATGATAAACTCGTAGATGTTTGCCTTGCGGCAGCATTCGGCCATCTCCTCTTCGGTGGCTTCTGGCTTCGCGTACAGCAGGTTTTCCCGGATGGAGGCGTTGAACAGATACGTCTCCTGCGTAACGACACCGATCTGAGACCTTAAAAAGGTCAGATCCAGGTCTCTGACATCATGCCCGTCGAAGCAGACCCTGCCGCCGGTCACATCATACAGCCT
>CACZSG010000054.1 GCA_902783665.1 uncultured Lachnospiraceae bacterium
CTGTTTTTCGTTCTGGGACGTTTTGTCGCCATTCCCAGCCCGGTACCTAACACCAATATCTCCACACAGTATGGTCTGCTGGCCTTCATGGCAGCCATGTTCGGTCCCGTGGCCGGCGCGCTGATCGGCCTCATCGGCCATGCGCTCATCGACTTCAGCTACGGCTGGGGCATCTGGTGGAGCTGGGTCATCGCATCCGCATGCTTCGGCGCTCTGATCGGACTGGTTTCCATGCGTCTGAAGATGAATGACGGTGAGTTCGGAACAAAGGGAATTGTGACCTTCAACATTTTCCAGGTCGTTGCGCATATCATTTCCTGGGGACTGGTAGCGCCCGTGCTTGACATCGTCATGTACGCCGAGCCGGCCAACAAGGTGTTTGTGCAGGGCCTTGTAGGCGGTATCGCGAATATCGTCACCACGGCCATCATCGGAACGGTTCTGTGTGCTGCATATGCGGCCTCCGTGCCGAAGAAGGGCAGCCTTACCATGGAAAAATAATCTGAAGAGGATCATGAAGGGATGAGCCGACGAGCAGGACTCGTCGGCTTTTTAAGATGTCTGTTTTGGGCAGCGTCTGCGTCAGAGACATCTGGAGCAGAAACCGCCGAAGGAACAGATTTATGAAAAAGGAGAAAACACGTTGAGCGAAATCATGCTGGAATTCAGCGATTTTGGCTTTCAATATAACGCACAGGCGGAGCCGACGCTGGAACATATAAACCTGACCATCCGGAAGGGGGAAAAGATCCTGATCGCGGGGCCGTCCGGCTGCGGAAAGTCCACCCTGGCGCACTGTATGAACGGGCTTATCCCGTTCTCATACCGCGGCACCTGTACCGGCAGCGCGAAGCTGTGCGGGCGGGAGATCCGCGACCTCAGTCTGTTTGAGGTGGCAAAGACCGTGGGCACCGTCCTGCAGGATTCGGACGGACAGTTCATCGGCCTTACCGTGGCGGAGGATATTGCCTTCGCCCTGGAAAACGACTGCGTGGAAGGGACGGAAATGCACGAGCGCGTGAAAGAAGTTGCTGCACAGGTTGGGATGGACAACCATTTGTTCCACGCGCCCAACCAGCTGTCGGGCGGACAGAAGCAGCGCATCGCGCTGGCCGGCATTATGGTGAATGACGTGCAGGTGTTCCTGTTCGACGAGCCGTTGGCGAACCTGGACCCGGCTACGGGCAAGGCGGCCATCGACCTGATCGACCGGCTTCGCGACAGGACCGGCGCGGCAGTGGTCATTATTGAACACCGGCTGGAGGACGTGCTGTACCGCAATGTGGACCGTATTGTGCTGATGAATGAAGGAAAGATCCTGGCGGACCTGCCGCCGGATGAACTGCTGTCCACCAATCTGCTTTCACAGTGCGGCATCCGTGAGCCCCTGTACCTGACGGCCATGCGCTATGCGGGGGTTGATATTACGCCGGAAAAACATCCTTCGGACATCCGTTCCCTCCGTATTGACGGAACGGACTGCGCGAAGCTTCGTACCTGGATGCATGAGAACCCGGAGAAGCCGGCCATGGACTTCTCAAAAGTCCTGATGGAGACGCATCATGTCACGTTTGGCTACAGGCCCGTGCACACAGTGCTGAAGGATATAAATGTTGCCGTGAAGGAAGGAGAACTGCTGGCCATCGTAGGGACGAACGGGGCAGGAAAATCCACCTTTTCCAAAGTAATCTGCGGGTTCGAAACACAGCAGGAGGGTACCATCACCTTCGACGGTGTAGAGGACTGGCAGAGTCTCTCCATCAAGGAGAGGGCGGACCATGTGGGCTATGTGATGCAGAATCCGAACCAGATGATCTCGCAGAACCTGATCTTCGACGAGGTTGCGCTTGGCCTTCGAACCAGAGGCGTGCCGGAGGACGCTGTCCGCACGCGCGTGGAGAATACGCTGAAGGTATGCGGTCTTTGGCCGTTCCGCAGCTGGCCCATATCCGCGCTCAGCTTCGGGCAGAAAAAGAGGGTGACCATCGCAGCCATCCTGGTGATGCGGCCGAAGATGATCATTCTGGACGAGCCCACGGCAGGCCAGGACTACGCCCATTACACGGACATCATGGAATTCCTGCGTGAGCTCAGAGAGAACGGCATTACCGTGGTCATGATCACCCATGACATGCACCTGATGCTGGAATACGCGGACAGAAGCGTGGTCTTCTCCGACGGCAGGGTGATCTGTGACGATACTTCGGCAGCCGTCCTGACGAACCGTGACGTGGTGCGCAGCGCCAATCTGAAGATGACTTCTCTGTACGAACTTGCCCTGCTTTCGGGCATTTCCGATGTGAAGGGGTTTGTTCAGCGGTTCATCGATTACGAGAGGAAGGAGTGCCGGTCATGAGAAATCTGTTCAATTACGTGGAAAGGAATTCGCTCATCCACGACCTGACAGGCGCCACCAAGCTGATCTGCCTGCTTCTGTGGAGCTTCGCGGCCATGTGCACCTACGATACGCGCTTTCTGGTCCTGCTCCCCATTCTGAGCCTCGGCCTGTTCCTGCTGTCCAACATTCAGCTGAAGGATGTCTCCTTCATGCTGGGCTTTACGGCGGTCTTCATGGTGCTGAACAACGTGCTGGTGTTCGTGTTCGCCCCTTTACACGGGGTATCGCTCTACGGTACGAGCCACATCCTTTTTGCCCTGGGCGGCCGGTATGTGGTGACGCAGGAGCAGCTGTTCTACCATCTGAACCTGGTGCTGAAATATCTTTCCACCATTCCCATCGTGCTGCTGTTCGTGTGCACCACGAACCCCAGCGAGTTTGCCGCATCCCTGAACCGGATCGGCGTTAAGTACACCATCGCCTATTCCGTGGCGCTTGCGCTGCGTTACATTCCCGACATTCAGCGGGAATACCACGAGATCTCGCAGGCCCAGCAGGCCCGCGGCATCGAGATGAGCAGGAAGCAGTCCCTGTTCAAACGCCTGAAGAGTGCCGGGACCATCCTGATCCCGCTGATCATGTCCAGTATGGACCGCATAGAGACCATCTCCAACGCCATGGAGCTGCGCGGGTTCGGCAAGAACAAAAAGCGCACCTGGTACATGGGGCGGCCTTTCAGACTGCTGGATTTTCTGGCCATTGCCATCTGCGTCGGGCTGCTTGTCACGGCACTGGTGCTGAATTACCTGAATGGGAGCCGGTTCTGGAATCCGTTTGCATAAGTCCGGTATAATCTGTTGATATTGGTCTGGTGAAACCCATTTGTATCATTCGGGTTTGACCGGATGGAGTATGACATTGATATAATATTTTTGGAAAACTACGCATAGAGTATCTGGAGGAGCAATGATATGTTTTATTTTCTTCTTCCCACATATATGACTTATAAATTTATATTGCTCGCGGCTGCAGTCATCCCGGCCCTCTTCATGATGGTGAAGGTGTACAGGTCGGACCGGCTGGAACGGGAGACCCCGTACATGCTGTGGGACCTGGTGAAGGCAGGCATCCTGTCCTCGCTGATCGCCCTGGTGTCCGAGAGGATCCTCAGCTGGCTGCTGAATGCTTTCGTGAGGGATGCCGGCCTGTATCAGGTGCTGCTGTATTTCGTCGTGGTGGCCTGCTCGGAAGAAATCGCCAAATATTTCATGCTGTACCGCCGCACCTGGTTCTCGCAGGAATTCAACTGCCGCTATGACGGTGTGGTCTACGCCGTGTTTGTCTCCCTGGGGTTTGCTCTGTGGGAGAACATCAGCTACGTTATGCACTACGGCTTATCGACGGCTCTGCTGCGCGCGGTGACCGCCATCCCCGGACATACCTGCTTCGGCGTCTTCATGGGCGTCTTCTACGGAACAGCCCGTCAGCTGGAGAACCAGGGGGATGCGGAGAAGGCAAAGACCTGCCGCCTGCTGTCCGTCGTGATCCCGGTGCTGCTGCACGGTACTTATGACTATATCGCAAGCACCAACGCCAGCAGCCTGATCTTTGTGGCGTTTGTGATCGCGCTGTTTGCCGTTTCCTACTCCGTTGTTACGAAGAGTGCGAGACAGGATACGTATATTTGAGCTTGAATAAAAACGATGTCATGGATCCTGACTGAAAGAGGGGGACAGAACATGAAGATCATTACATTGGTTGAAAATACCAGCGGCAGCAGGAACTGCCGTACGGAGCACGGACTTTGCCTGTATATAGAGACCGGGAAACACCGCCTGCTCATGGACACCGGCGCATCGGATCTGCTGCTGGAGAACGCGGCGGCCTGCGGGGTGGACCTGACAAAGGTGGATACCGTTATTCTGAGCCACGGTCATTACGACCACGGCGGCGGAATTCCCGCCTTCGCGAAGCTGAATCCCCATGCGAAGATCTACATGCACGAGGATGCGGCGGGCCCCTATTTTTCCAGCATAGGCGGACGCTATCTGGGACTTCCCGAAGGAGCGGCCGAACTGCCCCAGGTGGTCCGCGTCAAAGGCTTTTTGAAAATTGACGAAGAGCTGAGCCTGTTCTCCGATATTCCGACAGCTGAACCGCTGCCCGCTTCCAACGCGGACCTGATGCGGAAAGAAGGGGATACCCTTGTCCCGGACGATTTCCGCCACGAACAGTGCCTGGTCATCCGCCAGGGCGGTCAGCAGATCCTGCTTTCCGGCTGTGCGCACCACGGCATTCTGAATATCATGCGTCACTACCGTACCTTGTTCGGCAAAGACCCCGACTATGTATTCAGCGGCTTCCACTTTCGCAGAAAGGATGGGCATTATTCGGAAGAAGATATCAGGACCATCGTCCACACTGCCGCGGAACTGAAAAAATGCAGGACCCAGTTCTACACAGGGCACTGCACCGGAGAGAAACCCTACGAAGCCATGAAAGGCATCATGGGCGACAAGCTGCACTATATTCATTGCGGAGACACCGTGATCATCCCGAAAAAAGGAGGCAAAAAAGGCATGAAATGGCATAAATTCTTTGCTTGGGCAACCGTATTCTGCTTCTGCATGACCATGATTACAGGCTACGAGCACAAATAGTGGGACAAAGGGACCGTGGCCGCGGAGGAAGCGGAGTATCAGAAGCAGTTCGCGGAAGTGATGGAGACGCTGTAACAACCGGCATTC
>CACZSG010000055.1 GCA_902783665.1 uncultured Lachnospiraceae bacterium
ATCTGGAGAACATACGGGGAGTGTGACCAGTTCCTCAGCATTCCGGTCGGGGTCATGACCATGGATGTCTTCTCCCTGATTCAGACAGATCTGAAGACCGCTGTCTCCACAGCCCTCCGGGAGTCGCGCAGCGAGGCAGGCAAGGTGACCTATGACAAGATCCCGGCACAGATCGACGGGAAGATGGAGTATATCACCATTGTCGCGCAGCCGATCATGGACCGCTACGGCAGTCCGACGGAATATACCGCCATTGCATTTATCAGGGGGAAACGTGCGCTCGAAGGAGAAGTCAGGGAGTACCATGCCAATACGGCTGCCGCGCAGCGGATCGCCAATCTTGAAAAAGAACTGAGTGTATCTCAGGAAAACCTGCGCCACACCGTATCGGAACTGGAGTCGGTAAACGCCGAGCTGCAGGCGGCAAACGAGGAGCTGCTGACGGCCAACGAAGAGCTGCAGAGCTCCAACGAAGAACTGCAGTCCGTGAATGAGGAACTGTATACTGTCAATTCGGAGTACCAGTCCAAGGTGAACGAGCTGGCCGGAGCCAACAATGACCTGGCGAACTTCCTGTCCACTACCCTGGTCGGCGTCCTGATGGTAGACAGAGATCTGAACATCCGGAAGTTCACGGAATATATTTCCACGGAGTTCAGTGTGGCAGAACAGGATGTGGGAAGGTCCCTTCGCTTTATCGCCTACAATTTCGGAACCATCGACATGATCGCCATGTGCCGGGAAGTGCTTCGTACCATGACGCCCATCGAGCATCACTGTGCCTCCATTACCGGGTGCACCTATCTGATCCGGATCGCGCCGTACTGGGCCCAGGAGGCTGAAAACGTGGGAATGGAGCCTGCGGAAAAGAAACCGGAGAAGCTGCAGGGCCTGGTGCTTACGTTCGTGGATACGACCAAACAGGTGGATGACCAGCAGCAGATCGAAGAGATAAGCCGTGCGCTCCGGCAGGCGGTCAAATCCAGCCAGGAGAAGGAAACCTTCCTTTCCCATATGAGCCATGATATGCGTACGCCCATGTCGGCCATCTACGGACTGACGGAGCTGAGCCTGGGAGAGGACAACATACCGGAGGACGTGAGGGACAATCTGGAAAAGATCCGTACCTCCAGCAACTACATGCTCAGCCTGATCGATGAGATCCTTGAGACCAGCAGGATCAACGCAGGGAAGGTCGTAGCCGTCACCTCCACGGTACGGGAGGATACGCTGCTGTTCGACATTGCGGCGATCATCCGGGAACGGGCCGCGGAAGCGAACCAGCATTTCAGCTCGGAGATCCGGGGCTGCCGCAGCCGATATGTGCTGATGGATACGGAGCATGTGGAGCGGATCCTTCTGAATCTGCTGAGCAATGCCGTGAAATATACCCCGCAGGGCGGAAATATCCGCCTTCAGACAACGGTCACTTATACAGGTGAAAAGGCAAAACATGTCTACATTATTACGGACAGCGGAAGAGGCATGAGCGAAGCGTTCCAGAGCAGAATGTACCTTCCCTTCGAGCAGGAAGCCGTTGACAGCACTTCCAGGGAAGGAACCGGCCTCGGCCTGTACATCTGTAAGAACCTGATCGACATGCTGGGCGGGACCATCAGCTGTACCAGCCACCCCGGTGAGGGAACCGAATTCGTTGTGACGCTGACCTATGATCTGGCGACCAAGGAACAGATCCGGCTGCATTCCCAGCAGCTTCACACCTACGAGGACCAGCTGCTGTACGGGAAAAATGTCCTGGTCGCGGAGGATAACAACCTGAATGCGGAAGTGGTGATCAAGCTGCTTTCCAAGAAGGGGATCCACGCGGAACTGGCCCGTGACGGACAGGAAGCAGTGGAACTTTTCCGCAGAAAGGGCCCCTTCCATTTCCAGGCCATTCTGATGGATGTCCGGATGCCCGTGAAGGACGGCCTTCAGGCGGCCAGAGAGATCCGGCAGTCCGGATTGGAGGATGCGGCCTCTATCCCGATCTTTGCGCTGACGGCGGATATTCAGGAAGAGACCGAGCAGAAATGCAGGGATTGCGGGATGGATGGCTGCCTGACCAAACCGATGGATACGGATCAGCTGGTAGCGAAGCTTTCCAAAGCGTTTGAGGAACAGCAGGATAAAGCATAAGATAGATAATAGAAACAGGAAACAAAATCTGCACAGAAAGGAGGCTTAAAATGGAAGCCAAAAAGATTATGTACGGCGCGACACTGCCCGGCAACAGCACAGTAGAAATGAAGGGATTTGAAATCCCGGTTCCGGGCCATGGAGAGGTCCTGATCAAGACCATGGCCACCACCATCTGCGGAAGCGATATCCGCTGCATTTACCGGGAACATACCGGCAAAGGAGCGGAGGGCTACATCCCCGGAACTGTGGCCGGACACGAACCCTGCGGCGTGATCGTAGAAGAAGGCCCCGGCCTGCGCCGGTTTAAAAAAGGCGACCGGGTGATCGTCTACCATATTTCCGGCTGCGGTGTCTGCAATGACTGCCGGAGAGGCTATTATATTTCCTGTAAAAGCCCCTTCCGCCGGGCGTACGGCTGGCAGAGAAACGGCGGCATGGCTCCCTATATTCTGGCGGAGGAAAAAGATCTGGTACTGCTTCCCGACGAGCTGACCTACAAGGACGGCGCCCAGGTGGCCTGCGGCTTCGGTACGGTCTATGAAGCCATCGGAAAGATCGGCGTCAGCGGCAGCGACGCAGTGCTGGTGACCGGGCTGGGACCGGTGGGCCTTGCAGCTTTGATGCTCAGCAAAGCCATGGGCGCGAACTGCCTGATCGGCGTTGAGATGAACGATTACCGGATCAACCTGGCAAAGAGGCTGGGACTTGTGGACTACGTGTTCAAACCCGGGGAGGATACCCTGCAGAAGATTCTGGATGTGACCGGCGGTTACGGGGTGGAGAAAGCCATCGACGCATCCGCCAGCGATCCCGGCAGACAGCTGGCCATCCGGGCCACCAGAGAGTGGGGGAAGATCGCTTTTGTGGGAGAAGGAGGCACCTGCACCTTTACGCCCAGCCCGGACATCATTCACGGACAGAAGAGCATTTACGGTTCCTGGGTCACTTCTCTGTGGAAGATGGAGGAACTGGTGGAACGCCTGGTCCGCTGGGGCATTCATCCGGAGGATCTTATAACCCACGAATTTCCGGTGGAGCGGGCAGGAGAGGCCTATGCCCTGATGGCCGGAGGACAGTGCGGCAAGGTGGCTGTTGTATTCGATGAATAAGCGCAAGGCGCCGCCTGCTTTGTAGCATATTTGTCGATGCGGATATCATTCTATGAGTAATTGATATTTATGAATAAAGAGACAGGAACAAAAACAATCGGTTTAGACATCGGCACCACTTCGGTGAGTGCCGTTGTTTTTAATGAGGATAAACAGGAGGTGCTCCTGGCCAGGACCGCGCGGAGCGGTCTTTTTCTGCAGGCAGCGAATGAGTGGGAACGCCTGCAGGATGCGGATGAACTGACCTCTCTTGCGAAGAACCTTCTGGAAGAACTGCTCTCTGACTTCCCTGACATTTGCGGCATCGGTCTGACAGGCCAGATGCACGGCATCCTGTATACCGATGAAGACGGGCATGCGGTCAGTCCGCTGTATACCTGGCAGGACAGAAGAGGGGACGTTCCGCTGCAGGACGGACGCAGCATGTCGGAACGGGTCCGGGAGATGACGGGGCTTACGGTGCCGGCGGGGTATGGCCTGCTGACTCACCTGACATTGCAGGAGACTGGAGGAGAAACTAAAAATGAGCCGGCGGGAGTCCGCGGGACGGCTCTCTGCACCATAGGCGACTATCTGGGCATGGTACTGACCGGAAGAAAACGGCCGATTATCCACATCAGCAACGCGGCAAGCCTCGGGTTCTACGATGTCGGTAAAAACGGTTTCCGTACCGATGCGCTTAAAAAAATGGGCATGGACCTGTCCCTTCTGCCGGAAGTGACAGATGAATATACGGTGCTTGGCACTTTTCGCGGAATTCCCGTCACTGCGGCCGTCGGAGACAATCAGGCAAGCTTTCTGGGCTCTGTGGGCCTGAAGGAGAATGCCCTTCTTCTGAACATCGGGACCGGCGGACAAATTTCCATGCTGGCAGACAGGCCGTATTCCATCGAAGGGATCGAGACCAGGCCGATGACAAAAGACCGGTATCTGCTGGCAGGGGCTTCCTTATGCGGCGGAAGGGCTTACGCGGCCCTGGAAAGATTTTTCAGGTCCTATGCAGGAAGTGCCTGCGGAACAGAAGAACCCCAGTATTCCGTGATGGAGCAGATCGCGGAAAGGGAGTGGCGGAAGGATCCGCAGCAGGCCTTTCGTCTGCAGGTGGACACCACCTTCATGGGGACCCGGGAAGATCCGCTGCGGAGGGGGAGCATTGCCAACCTGAGCGAAGACACCTTCACTCCGGAGCACCTGATCCTGGGCGTCATGGCCGGAATGGCCAGGGAACTTCATGATATGTACCGGAAAATAGAAGCCGGCACAGGCCTGACTGCCGCTTCCATGACCGGGTCCGGCAATGGCCTTCGAAACAACAGGATCCTGCAGGAAATCTGCTGCCATATTTTCGGAAAGCCGATGGCGCTTTCCGGAAACAGGGAGGAAGCTGCCTGCGGGGCGGCAGCCGCGGCAGCGGAAGCACTGAGACAGAAAAAATAGAACAATAAGGCAGGTAGCGGATGTATGCTGCACCTGCCGATGAGGAGAAGAGAATGATTAAAATATACGGAATGCCTACCTGCCCGTACTGTGATTTCATCCACGAACAGATTGCAGGGCGCGAGGATGAGTTTCAATACATCAATATCGGTGAGAATATCCGAAACATGAGTGCCTTCACCAGACTTCGTGATACCAGCCCGGTCTTCGATCACTGCAAGGAAATCGGAGATGTCGGGATTCCGGCTTTTGTGTTTGAAGACGGCAGGATCTCCATCGATCCGGCGGATGCGGGCCTGATCGAATATGGGACGCCCGGTGCATGTTCGATAGAAGATCACAAAAGCGGAAGAAAAGGCTGTTAGAACTGTATTTTATTTGGAAAAAGGCTGTTAGAGCTGAATTTTGAACTTGAAGGAGCAGGACAGGACTATGGATGCATTGACAGCGATACTCACCAGACGAAGCACAAGACTTTACTTAGATGTTGTTCCGGACAGGGAACTGATCGAGAAAGTAATAGAAGCCGGGAGGTATGCTCCCAGCGGATCAAACAGCCAGACCACACATCTGATGGTTATTACGGACCGTAAAGTACTGGATGACCTGGCGGACGCCGTTCAGGAAGAATTTGCGAAGATGGAGATCACGGAAGGTATGTATATCTCTCTGAAAGCCTCCATCAAAGCATCCCGGAATGGAAGCTACAGGTTTCATTACGATGCGCCGGTCCTCATCGTCACGGCAAATAAAGCAGGATACGGCAATGCCGTCGCGGACAGTGTGTGCGCTCTGGAAAACATGATGATCGCTGCCAATGCGCTGGACCTCGGTTCCTGCTGGATCAACCAGCTTCACTGGCTGGATGAGAATGAAAAGATCCGTACGATGATGATGCAGTTTGGCCTTCTGGAAGATGAAACGATAACCGGCGGACTCATTCTCGGGTATCCGAAAGCGGGAATGCCCGACAGGACGATGGCAGACAGGAAGGGAAATCCTGTCACGTGGATCACAATGAAAAGAGGACGATGACCATGCCTGCGATTCTGTTTTACGGGGATTCCAATACTTATGGATACGATCCTGCAGACCTTGCTGACAACCGCTATCCTGAAGAAGAACGATGGACTTCCATTCTGCAGAGGCTTCTCTCTGATAACTGGCATGTGATCTCCCAGGGGATGAATGGCAGAAGGATTCCGGATATTTTCCGGGACGGGGAGAGGTTAGAAAGGCTGCTGCGGACATTGTCGGATAACGACATATTTGCAGTCATGCTGGGAACGAATGATATTCTGCTGACCATGCAGCCGGATGCTTCTGTGGCTATAAGAAAGATGGAAGAATTCATCCGGTTTTTGAACCGGCATCTGCGTCCGGACCAGATCCTGGTCATCGCGCCGCCGCTGATCGGAAGG
>CACZSG010000056.1 GCA_902783665.1 uncultured Lachnospiraceae bacterium
CAGCTTTGA
Source organism: uncultured Lachnospiraceae bacterium (assembly GCA_902783665.1). GTDB lineage: Bacteria > Bacillota > Clostridia > Lachnospirales > Lachnospiraceae > Choladousia. Next base: position 10 of record CACZSG010000056.1, read on the forward strand.
AATGTCGAAGTCCTCGTGAATACCGGTTCCGAAGGCCGTGATCATGGCTTTGATCTCCGCGTTCGCGTAGATCTTGTCCAGCCTTGCCTTCTCCACGTTCAGAATTTTTCCGCGAAGAGGAAGAATGGCCTGGGTGGCACGGTCTCTGGCCGTCTTTGCGGAACCGCCTGCGGAATCTCCCTCAACAATGTAGATCTCGCATTTGGAAGGATCCTTGTCCGAACAGTCCGCCAGCTTTCCGGGAAGGGAAAGGCCGTCCAGAGCGGATTTTCTTCTGGTCAGCTCCCTGGCTTTTCTTGCTGCCTCCCTGGCCCGCTGTGCCAGGATAGATTTTTCCAGGATCATCTTCGCCACCTGCGGGTGCTGTTCCAGATAGACCGTCAGCTGATCCGTCACAACACTTTCCACGGCGCCTCTGGCCTCGCTGTTGCCCAGCTTCTGCTTGGTCTGGCCTTCAAACTGGGGCTCCGAGATCTTGATGCTGATGATGGCGGTGATACCTTCACGGATATCATCTCCGGAAAGGTTCTGCTCGCTCTCCTTCAGAAGCTTGTTGGTGCGGGCATAGTCGTTGAAAGTCTTGGTGAGGGCGTTCCTGTAACCGGTCAGATGCGTGCCGCCCTCCGGGGTGGTGATGTTGTTTACAAAGCTGTAGCTGCCCTCGTTATAGGCATCGTTGTGCTGCATGGCCACTTCCACGTAGACGCCGTCCTTCTCCCCTTCGCAGTAGATGATATCGGGATAGAGCGGAGTCTTTCCGCGGTTCAGATAGGCAACGAATTCACGGATTCCGCCTTCGTAGTGGAACACCTTCTCCGTCTCCTGTCCGGGACGTTCGTCCTTCAGGACGATCCGGACATTTTTGGTAAGAAAAGCCATCTCGCGCAGGCGCTGCTTCAGGGTCCCGTAGTCGAAGACCGTCTCCTCGAAGATCTCCGGGTCCGGAAGGAAAGTGACCGTGGTACCGGTCTTTTCCGGGTCGCAGTCGCCCACCACCTTCAGCGGGTACATCACCTTGCCGCGCTTATAGCGCTGCTGATAGATTTTTCCCTCGTTAAAGATCTGCACCTCCAGCCAGGTGGAAAGCGCGTTCACAACAGAAGCGCCCACGCCGTGAAGGCCGCCGGATACCTTGTATCCCCCGCCGCCGAATTTTCCGCCGGCATGCAGCACCGTGAAGACCACCTCTACGGCAGGAAGACCCGCCTTGGAGTTGATGCCCACGGGAATACCTCTTCCGTCGTCCTCCACCCGCACGGAATTGTCCGGCAGGATGGTCACATGAATATTGCTGCAGAACCCGGCCAGGGCTTCATCGATGGAGTTATCCACAATTTCATACACCAGATGGTGAAGACCCCTGGCTGAAGTACTTCCGATGTACATACCCGGTCTTTTTCTGACCGCTTCCAGTCCTTCCAGTATCTGTATCTGATCCGCACCGTATTCTGTGCTCATGAAATTCCTCCTTATTTTCTGTGACTGTTTCCGAACCTTTTTTACATACCTGCTTCCGAAGATTTTTCCGTATGTTCCTCCGTGACATGTCCTTCCTTCACATAGAACAGCCTGTCGATCCGGAAATGATTCCTTACAAAATGATCCACACCCGTGCAGCTGATCATGGTCTGAATGTCGTGAATGCTCTCCAGCAGGTACTTCTGCCTGTTCTCGTCCAGTTCGGAAAGAACATCGTCCAGCAGAAGAATGGGCGTGTCATGAATTCTTTTTCTTACAAGTTCTATCTCGGAAAGCTTCAGGGAAAGCGCCGCCGTCCGCTGCTGCCCCTGGGACCCGTACCGGCGGATATCCGCCTCCTCGATGGAAAAGCACAGGTCGTCCCGGTGCGGTCCGCAGTTCGTGGTGCCGGTGCGAAGATCCCGCTCCCGGTTCATGAAAAGCTGCTGCGAAAACGCTTCAGGTTCCACGCTTCTCTCGTAGGTAAGGACCAGTTTCTCCCGGTCCCCGGAAAGCTTCCGGTGGATCTCCCTGACGATTTCAGAGAGTTCTGCGGAAAATTCCCGCCTCATCTTCATGATGCGGAGGCCGAAATGGACCAGTTGTTCATCCAGCACGTCAAGAAGCAGCCGATCTTCCTTTCCGGAAGCAATGTCCTTCAGCAGCTGGTTCCGCTGTGCCAGCGCCCTGTTGTAGCTGGCAAGCTCGCTTAAATAAACGGCGCTCAGCTGGCAGAGCTCCATATCCAGAAATCTGCGTCTTTCCGCGGGCCCGTTTTTTATGATGTTCAGATCTTCCGGTGAGAAAAAAATGAAATTTCCGATGCCGATCAGGTCGCTGGCTTTTCTGACAGGGACCCCGTTTACGGCAATCCCTTTAGAACGGCTTTTTTTTAAATGCATGTCGATCCGGTAGGAAATGTCATTTTTCAGGAGTTCCATCCGGACATGGGCTTCCTCATGTCCGAAACGGATCATTTCCCGGTCTCTGTTCCCTCTGTGGGAACGGGTCGTCCCGCACAGATAGACCGCTTCCAGTGCATTGGTCTTTCCCTGCGCGTTGTCCCCGTAAAAAAGGTTCGTACCCGGATCAAATTGAAGTTCAAGACTTTCGTAGTTGCGGAACTGATCCAGTTTGACAGATTTTACCGTCATAGTATTTCAGGTCACCTTTTCTCTATTTTCAGCGTCTTTCCCTGATATTCCACAAGGTCGCCCGGTTCCAGCTTTCTTCCCCGGCGAAGATCCGTCTCGCCGTTCACCTTCACGGCCCCGGACTGGATCTCCTCCTTCGCCATGGCGCCGTTTTCCACAAAGCCGGCTGCCTTCAGGGCCTGGCCAAGCTTGATGAAATCATCTTTTATGAAGAATGTCTCCATAGATTGTCTCCATTCTCAATAATCTAAAACTCAAACA
>CACZSG010000057.1 GCA_902783665.1 uncultured Lachnospiraceae bacterium
ATCTCCAGCATGCGGCGGGCGAAGAATACCAGGCCGATGGCGGCACAGGTCTCCGCGTACACCGTGTCATTGGGCAGATCGTAATCGAAGGTGAAGGCCTCTCCGTGTTCGGTGGCGCCGATGGAACCCGTCACGTACATCTGCCGCTGGGTGATATTGTCAAACAGCTTTTCGCAGGCTTCGAACAGGGACGCATCTTCTGTCGCGGCCGCCACCTCAGCCATGCCGGAATACAGATAGACCGCGCGGACGGCATGTCCTTCCGCCTTGTCCTGGCTGCGCACCGGCTTTCCTGCCTGGTAGTACTGTTTTTTCATGTAGCTGTCGTTCCAGTGGCAGTGGTTGTTGTTTCGCTTTTCTTCTTCATCAAAGAACAGGGGGCTGGTGCCGCGCTGGTCGATGAAATACTTCGCCAGTTTCAGATGGCGTTCGTCTTTCGTGATGCCGTACAGCGCCACCAGCGCCATCTCCGCCACCTCATGTCCCGGATACCCCGGGATCTTTCCGGGTTCGGTCCCCAGATGCGCCTCCACGCAGTTGACATAACCGATGGCCACATTCAGGAAGCGGTCCTTCCCCGTGGCCCGGTAGTAGGCTACGGCTGCCTCCACCATATGGCCCAGGCAGTACAGCTCGTGATGGTCCATCAGGTTGGTGAACCTCTTTTCAAGACCGTTGATGATGTAATAGGTGTCCAGATAGCCGTCCGGCTGCTGCGCGGAAGCGATCAGTTCGATGGTCTCGTCCGCGGTCTTCTCCAGCTTCGCGTCCGGGTGCCACATCAGGGAGTAGGCGACGGCTTCCAGCCACTTGTACACGTCGCTGTCCTGGAACACATATCCGCCGAACTCGCCTTCCTCTTTTCCGGAGGCCACGCGGAAGTTGCGGATGCAGTAGCTGGGGGCCGCGTTTTCAATGCGGTCATTCAGTGCTTCCCACTGGTAAGGGATCACATGCTTGCGGACCAGCTCCATATACGGTTTCCAGAAAGGATCTCCGATGGTGATCTGATTCAGCGGCACAGGGGTCAGTTTCTTTTCGTACATTTCTTATCTCCTTATGAAAAACCTGTTGCTCTAACCTGATGTTTAAACCTGTTGTTATAAACTTGTTGTTTTAACCTGCTGCTATTTATCTGTTTTTTCTTCCCATGGACGGAACAGCCGCGGGCAGTTCCACCGTCACGTTCAGCTGACGGCCGTCCTCGCTTTGCGCATGGATCTTCCCGCTGTGCGCTTCCGTGATGGCTTTCGCAATGGAAAGACCGATCCCGGAACCGCCGGTCTCGGAATTCCGGGAAACGTCCCGCCGGTAAAACCGTTCGAACAGGACATCCTGGTTTCCGGGCTCCATGCCCGCTGCCGGGTTTTCCACCGCCAGCACACATTTTCTTCCTTTCGCCGAAACACTTAACTTAATGGTTCCTTCTTCGTCGGAATATTTCACCGCATTGTCCAGCAGAATGGATACAAGCTGGCGCACCGCCTGCTCGTCCCCGCGCAGGGTCAGGCCCTCCTGTACCTGAAGAAGCAGTTTTTTCCCCTTCGTCTCCGCCAGTACTTCAAAGGGCTCCGCCGTCTCGGTGACAGCACCCGACAGGGAAAACTCCGTCCGTTCCCCTTTCAGGCCTTCGTCCATGCGGGTCAGAGTGACCATCTGCTGTACCATGGCAGACAGGCGGGAGACCTGCTTCCGGATGCTTCTGGTCCACTCATTCTCCTCTCCGATCATCTCCAGCACTTCCGTGTTGGCATCTATGATGGTCAGCGGTGTTTTCAGCTCATGGCTGGCATCCGTGATGAACTGCTTCTGCCTGCGGTCGCTCTCCTCCACCGGCCTGAAGACGATCCTCGAAAAGAACAGGACCAGTGCCAGCACCAGTACCAGACCGATGCCAGCCACCAGAAGGCTCATCAGAACAGTTCGTCTGAAAAGAAGAAGATTGGAAGCACAGCCTACGAAAATGACGCGCACCCCTTCTGTTTCTTCTGTTTTCAAAAATCGATAGGTATCGAAGTATCCGGTCTCTTTTCTGCCGGCCGCGATCTCTGCGGCATAACTCACTGCCTGTGTGTCTGACACTGCGGCGATATTTCCGGTATTCACCTCAAGTGCGTTTCCCTCTTCATCCAGCAGGACCGAAAAGAAACGGGTCTCGTAGGGCGTCTCGGCGGTAAAGCCGTTCACCAGAAAGCTGTAGCCTTCCTCCGGTTTTTCCGGGCCTCCCCGGAAGCCCTCCGTCTCTCCTTCCTGCGGAAACGGCGGGGGTATCAGAAGGTCTGTCTGGGCTTCGTCAAAGGACGGTCTTCCCTGCCTGGCATCCGGCCGGTTCTCCTCCCGTTTTCCATTCACGAACATATCGTCCGGGAATTCCCCCTGGTTCTCTGCCAGCATTGACAGCAGCCTGTCCGCACGGATGTGGATCTCCCGGTAGCTGGCCGAAAGGATCACGGTCAGGATCACCGCAAGCACTCCGCTTACCGAACACATGGCGATAATAATGAATTTTCTTCGCAGCGCACGTAACATCTTTGTTGTTCCTCGTCAGTTGGAAAGTACCGGTATCAGCCCGGCTTATTTTCCGTCCGGGAAGCTGGTAAAGCTGCCTCTCTCCATCTCGGGCAGTCCGTACTTTTCCTTCGCGTCGGCAAAGGCCCTGATCATGAAGGACATGCTGCGGGCCAGGTTGCGCATGGTCTGCAGTCCCTCAAGGTCTTTTGCCACATCGTCCGCCGTGAATCCGTGCACCTGGTTCCAGTAGGTACTGGAAGCCACCGGCATGCCGCTGATGGTAAAGTACTTGTTCAGCACATCAAAGGACGCAGTGTTGCCGCCCCTTCTGCAGCTGACCACGGCGGCGCCCACCTTCATGGTCTTGGAAAAAGAAGTACTGTAAAACAGCCGGTCCAGGAACGAAAGCAGTGTTCCGTTGGGAGAGCCGTAATAGACCGGGCTTCCGACGACCAGGCCGTCCGCCTCCTCGAACTTCGGGGCGATCCTGTTCACGGCATCGTCAAAGACACATTTTCCCTTCTTCTCACAGATACCGCAGGAAACGCAGCCGCGGATATCTTCCTTTCCTACCTGGATCAGCTCTGTTTCCAGGCCTTCCTGCTCAAACACGCGGATCATTTCTTTCAGCGCGGCTGCCGTGCATCCGTTGGTGTGCGGGCTGCCGTTGATCAATAATACTTTTGCCATTTTTGTTGTCTCCTTGTTTTTATCTGCTTTATATTATTATCTGTTTACTATTGTTATCTGCTTATTATTCTGCTTCTTAATGTTATCTACCGGCTGCTTTCTGCTGCCTGC
>CACZSG010000058.1 GCA_902783665.1 uncultured Lachnospiraceae bacterium
CAGAAGATGATCCAGGAAATGGGTGAGTAAGCTTCACAGGAAACAGATACATAAGGGAGGCATACCACGGGGAGCCTCCCTTTTTTTATAAGACGATGGAGAAATAAGGATGATTGTATTTAAAAATGCCGGAAAAAAATATCCGAACGGCTTTCAGGGCCTGAAGAATGTGAATCTGACCATCGATCAGGGGGAATTTGTCGCCATCATCGGCCTGTCCGGTGCAGGAAAATCCACACTGATCAGAACCATCAACCGCATGCATGACATTACCGAGGGAGAACTGACGGTGGACGGCGTGGATGTTATGAGCCTTCAAGGCGCATCGCTCCGTTCCTTCAGAAGAAAGATCGGTATGATCTTCCAGTCCTTCAATCTGATCACCCGTACCACTGTCATCAAGAACGTGATGACAGCCTTTGTACCGGATCTTCCCGTGCTTCGCGCCACCTTCGGCATCTACAACAAACAGGAAAAAATGAAGGCGCTTGAATGCCTGGACAAGGTTGGCATTCTGGATAAGGCTTTTGTGCGTGCAGACCAGCTTTCCGGCGGACAGCAGCAGCGTGTTGCGCTTGCGCGTACCCTTGCGCAGGACCCGGAGATCATCCTGGCGGACGAACCCGTGGCAGCCCTGGACCCGATCACGGCCAAACAGGTCATGGACGATTTCAAGCGGATCAATGAAAAGATGAACATCACCATTCTGATCAACATCCACCACGTGGATCTGGCGCTGCAGTATGCTTCCAGAGTCATCGGCATCCGCGCCGGAGAGATCGTCTACGACGGTCCGGCAGACCAGGTGACGGATGAAGTCCTTCAGTCTATTTATCAGGGAGGCGAAGTGCATGGGCGTGTATGATAAAATCTTCAAGCCCGTCACTTATACGCTGGAGAACGGAAAGACGGTTCAGAAAAAGGCGAGCCGCGCACCCCTGGTGGTCATCATCCTTCTTGCCATGACCGTTCTTTCTGTCCGTATTACGGGCTTTAACTTCAAGACACTGGCCGAGAGAGGCGGACAGTTCTTCAAGATGCTGCAGGATATGTTCCCTCCGAAGTGGAGCTATATGAACAAGATCTGGGGACCTCTTTCGGACACCATCAAGATGTCGCTTCTCGGTTCGGTTGTGGGTGCGGTGCTCTCTATTCCTTTCGCGATGCTGGCATCCACGAATGTGGTCAAAAACCGGGTGGTCGTCTCCGTGACCCGTGTGTTCTTCAGCCTGGTCAGAACGCTGCCCACACTTGTTATCGCCCTGGTGGCGACTTATATCTGGGGACTTGGCACACTGGCCGGTACCATTGCCATCGGAGTCTTCTCCTTTGCCTATATGGGCAAGATCCTCTACGAGGAGATCGAGACAGTGGATATGGGATCCTTCGAAGCAATGGAAGCGATGGGAGCCACCAAGGTCCGCGCCTTCATCACTGCGATCATTCCCCAGGTCATGCCGAGCTTTCTTTCCAACAGCCTTTTCAACTTTGAAGGAAACGTGCGGTACGCTGCGATCCTCGGTTATGTCGGGGCCGGCGGTCTTGGACTGATCCTCAATGAAAAAGTGGGATGGAGAGAATATCCCAGCGTGGGAATGATCCTGATCGCGCTGTATGTTACGGTATTCTTCATTGAAACGATCAGCCGCGCGATCCGCAGGCGTCTGGTGTAGGGAGGTGGACATATGAATACGAATGAAAGAATTGTTCAGGCATATGAAAACCGACCGAAAAAATGGGTGTGGTATACCACCATCGGCGTGATTGTGGCTGCCATGATGATCTGGAGTGCCACCGCGGTAGAGTCCAGCGGAGCGCCTCAGAACGGCGGCGCTGTCGCCATGAATATCCTCTCCGGACTGTTTCATCCGGACACGGGCCTTCTTTTCAATCTGACGAAACAGGGCGTGCCGTATCTGCTGCTGGAGACGATGTGTATTGCTTTCCTGGGAACCGTTGTCGGTGCCGTCATCTCGATCCCGTTTGCGTTTCTGACGGCTCAGAACCTGGTTCCGAAGCCGCTGGCCTTCATCGGCCGTCTGATCGTCATGGCGGTAAGAACCATCCCTTCGTTTATTTACGGCCTGATGTTCATCAGCGTGACGGGGCCGGGGCCCTTTGCAGGCCTGATGACCATGTCGCTGTGCTCGGTGGGAATGGTCTCCAAAATGTATACGGAAGCGATCGAGGATCTGGACTACAGAGTGCTGGAATCTCTGGATGCCGCGGGATGTACCACCTGGCAGAAGATCCGCTACGGGATCCTGCCGCAGCTGATGCCGAATTTTGCTTCCACAGCCATTTACAGGTTCGACATCAATCTTCGTGACGCCACGGTTCTCGGCCTGGTAGGCGCGGGCGGAATCGGTGCTCCGCTGATCTTTGCCATGAATTCATACCGGTGGAGCGAAGCCGGTGCCATTCTGGTAGGCCTGATCGTACTGGTACTGATCATCGAGTGGATCTCTACCAAGATTCGTGTGAAACTGGCCAGAGGTTAAATGATGAAAAATGTAAAAATCTATTATACTTCCGATATACACGGAAACCTGATGCCGGTGGATTACACCGGCATCGGCCGTAAAAAGGGGGGCCTTCTCTGTATTGCGGAGGAGATGGAGCATGACGGGAACACCCTGGTGCTGGACGGGGGAGACAGTCTGCAGGGCACGCCTCTTGTGGCATATTATCTGGAGCACAGGGATGAGACGGATTTTCATCCGGTGGCGGAGGCTTTTGCCGCCATGGGGCTTTCTGCTTTCACGCTGGGAAATCACGACTTCAACTTCGGATATGAGGCGCTGTGCGAATATGTGCAGGCGCTGAAAAAGCACGGGGCTCTGTGTCTGTGCGCCAATGTAAAGGACAAGGGCGGCAGGCTCGGCCTGCTTCCATGGCATGTGTTCGAACTGGAAAACGGGCTGCGGGTCGGGGTGACCGGCATCGTGACGGACTTTGTGAATGTCTGGGAGAAACCGGAACATCTGGAACTGCTGGAGATCACGGATGCCTTCGAGGCGGCGGAGAAAAACCTGCAGATCCTGAAGGACCAGGGCTGCGACATGACCGTTTGCATCTATCACGGCGGGTATGAGCGGGAGCTTTCTTCCGGGAAGCTTCTCTCTGAGAGCAGGGAGAACAGGGCATGCCTGCTGGGTGAAAAACTGGATTATGATCTTCTTCTGACCGGTCACCAGCACATGGCTGTAGAGGGGACGGAATTCGGAAAAACGTTTTCCTGCCAGCCTCCCGACAAGGCGGACCGGTATTTTCTGATCCGGGGAGAGCAGCAGTCCGGGAGCTGGTCATTTCACGCGGACCTTGTTTCCGCGGGAGATTCCTGGGACAAAGAGAAGATCCCCGGACTTCCGGAACTGGAAGAGAAGACCCAGCGGTGGTTGGACGAAAAGATCGGTAATTTCGATAAAGTACTGCCGCCGGAGGGAAAGCTGGAGGCCGCTCTTTACGGAAGCCGGGTGGCCGCGCTGATCAATCAGGTGCAGATGGAAAAATACGGAACAGATTTTTCCTGCACCAGCCTGACCAATGATCCCATCGGATTTCCGGAACAGGTGAGTATCCGGGATGTCTATACGGCCTACCCCTTCGCCAACGTATGTGTTGTGAAGGAGGTGACAGGGAAGACGCTCCGGCAGGCACTGGAACGCTGTGCCTCTTATTTTGACCTGAAGGATGGAAAGCCCGTGGTCTCGGACCGTTTTCTGAAGCCTAAGGTGGAACACTACAATTATGATTTCTATGCCGGTCTTGATTATGCTTTTGACATAAGAAAACCGCTGGGAGAGCGTGTGGTGAAACTTCAGCGCCTGGACGGGACCCCGGTGGGACCGGAGGACAGGTACACCCTGGTCTGCTCCGATTACCGGGCCAGCGGGACCGGCGGATATGAGATGATCCGGGATTGTCCGGTACTTTTTACAGGCGCGGACAATACGCAGGATCTTCTTGTGGACTATATCCGTTCGCACAAAAGCATTCATCCTGCTGACAATTACCGCATTCAGGTCTATACTGAGGCACAGATGGACCTTCCCCCTCAGGGACAGGACTGAAACAGCCCGTGGAAAAGACGTTTTCCTGCTTTC